>JBDHQG010000256.1:0-6438 GCA_039806925.1 Limisphaerales bacterium | reverse complement strand
GATGCCGCCTAATCGCTGGCTCCCTCGGCGAGCTGCTGGCTGGCGGAGGCGATTTGATTCGAGGCTGAAGTGGTTTGGGCGCTGGCCTGGTTAATCTCGTCAATGGTCCCGGACAACGGGCGGATGATCGTGCGGCCGCTGAAGAAATGAAATCCAATGAGCACCACGAAAAGGGTGACGCCCGCCGCCAGCACCATCGAAACGACGGTGGCCTTCACCACCGGATCGTCTGAAATTTTGGCGTCGAGCACGAACGCGCCCTTGATGTCGCCGAGCTTCATGTTCTCCATCGGCAGCCCAAGGATATCCTTCCCGTCGCCGCTGCGGCTCTTTGCCGGATCGCCGTGGCAGCTCAGGCAGCTGGCCGAAAGGTACACGGGGCGGGCCAGCACCAGGTGCTGCCGCTGTTTGTCGTGGAAAAAATACTCCTTCTCGCCGCGCTCAAACGCCTTGAAGACCTCTGCGAACTTCTCCCCGTATTCATTCTTTGGGTTCCGGGCCAGCACTCCCGGGCGCGTGGGCGTGAAGAATTCAAATCCATTCCTCTTGGCGGCGGCCTCCACCGATCTCCAAGCGGCGACAATCGGGATGGTGCTGTAAAGCGCCGTCGACGAATATACCTCGGAGAGCGGCCTCCCGCCGGCCGCGGCCTTCGCCTTCCGCATCAGGCCGTCCTGATCAAAGGCATCGTTCTTGTACATGTAGTCCATGCTGCCGGCCACGGATTCGGACTGCTCGACGATCGAACTCATCAATTCCCGGAGCTCGACCACGCGATTTCTGGACGACAGCAGGTACACTGTGACAATTCCGCCAACCGTGGTCAGGAGCACTGCGGCCGCGGCCGCGCCAAGGAGTTTCGTTCCAAGCTTCATAACGAATTGCTGTTCACTGCGACGTTGGAGCCGTCAGGGTCTTCGCATCACCACCTTTTCCGACCGGGATAAGATTGATCTGGCGCGCAACGCTCTGCCCGCGTGCGTCCGTTCATAGGCTTCATGCCATGCAATGCCTCCACCAGAACGGCGGATGACGTGATTTCTTTAGCCGGGACGATGCGGTTGGGTTTTCGATCCGGTGACGGCGTGGCCCGGTAGGACAGGCTTCCAGCCTGTTCCAATCCTACCGGAAGCAACGCATGGTCTGGGATGTTCTGCAGCCCGCCTGCGGGCGCGTCCGGGAAATTTGAAGTTTGACGCGGCTTTGCCCGGCGCTGACGATTCGTGCCAATGAAAACACTCGTTGCGACCACTGTTCTGGCGGTGATGGCGTTGATTGCCCGGGCGGAGATCCGGTTTGAGACGATCGAATACAAGCAGGGCGATGTGACGTGCGAGGGCGTTCTGGCCCACGATGCCGCGGTGCGGGGAAAGCGTCCCGGCGTTCTGATTGTTCATCAGTGGAAGGGGCTGACGGCCTATGAGCGCAAGCGGGCGGAGATGCTCGCGCAACTCGGTTACGCGGTGCTCTGCGCGGATATTTATGGAAAGGGCGTGCGCGCGGACAACGCCAGGGACGCCTCGATGCTCGCGGGAAAATACAAGGCTGATCGCGCGCTGCTGCGCGCGCGGGTCAACGCCGGCCTGGATCAGCTGAAGAAGCTGGCCGTGGTGGACGCCAGCCGCACGGTGGCGCTGGGCTATTGCTTCGGGGGGACGACTGTTCTGGAACTCGCCCGCGGCGGCGCCGATGTGAAGGCCGTTGTCAGTTTCCATGGCGGCCTGAGCACGCCGGACGTGTCCGATGCGAAGTCAATCAAGGCGCGTGTGCTCGCGCTGCACGGGGCGGACGATCCGTTCGTGCCGCCGGCGGAGGTCGCGACGTTTGAGGAGGAGATGCGCAAGGGCGGAGTCGACTGGCAGCTGGTGTCGTATGGCGGGGCGGTTCACAGTTTTACCGACTGGAATGCCGGCAACGACAACTCGAAGGGCGTGGCCTACAACGAGAAGGCGGACAAACGCTCGTGGGAGGCGATGAAATCCTTCTTCGCCGAGGTCTTGAAGTAAACGTGTATGGCGTCCGGGATTTCGTTCTCCGCGCGGTTTCTTTCCCTGGCCGGCCTGCTGGCGGTCATGTTGTTGGCGGGATGCCAGAATCTGCCCCGGCCCGGAGCGTTCGCGCCCCGGCGTGGAGACGAGATCGTCGTGGCGGGGCGGTTCGTGCATACCGGAACGCCCGTGGTGCTGTGGCTGGATCCCGGCGGTTACGATGCCTACCGCGTGGAGCGACGGTTCAGCGCCTACGACGAATCTTCATGGGAGACATCAAAGGTCGCGGTCAAGGATCTCACCACGCCGAACCGCTACGGGCTTCGCCGGAGCGTGCTCAGCTCAAATGAAGTCGAGCGCGTGCGCGGCGGCGGCTGGGACTTGCCGCTGTTGCAGGAGAAGGTGGACCAGTTCGTCATGCACTTCGACGTGACCGGCACGAGCCGGCAGTGCTTCAAGGTGCTTCACGATCAACGATGCCTGAGCATTCATTTCATGCTCGATCTGGACGGAACGATTTACCAGACGCTCGATTTGAAGGAACGGGCGTGGCACGCGACGACTTCCAACAGCCGTTCCATCGGCGTTGAGATCGCGAACATCGGCGCCTACGGATCGCCGGACGCCGCGCCGTTCAAGGAATGGTATCAACCGGACGGCGGGGGCGCGCCGCGCATCGTGGTGCCCGCGCGCCACGACGAGACGGGCATTCGCACGCCGGATTTCATCGGGCGCCCGGCGCGTCCGTCGCCGGTGCAGGGGACGATTCAAGGCAGGACGTTGTATCAATACGATCTCACGCCGCAGCAGTACGATGCCCTGATCAAGCTTACCGCGGCGATCTGCAAAGTGTTTCCCAGGGTGAAGTGCGATTTCCCCCGCGACGCGGACGGAAGCGTGGTGCCGGGAAAACTTCCGGATGACGAGCTGGCGCGCTTCCAGGGCGTGCTCGGTCACTATCACATCCAGAGCAACAAGGTGGACCCGGGGCCGGCGTTCCAGTGGGAGAAGGTGGTGAAGGGGGCGCGGGCCTTGATGGCTCCGGCGGAAGCCCAGGTTCTGAAGAAACCCGCCGAGCGGGTCATGGATTCGCTCCGATAGCGAAGTGACTGCCATGCATCGCCCCGTCTGCTTCCTTGCCGCCGTCGCCATTCCGCTGCTGACAATCACTGCGGCGGAAGGGCCGAAGCGCGACGTGGTGATCGTCGACGAGAAAACGGAGGCCATGATCCGCGGCGCGCTCAGATGGCTTGCCTCAAAGCAAATGGCGAACGGCGCGTGGGGTTCCACGGGCGAGGAGCAGCGCTATGTCGCGGCGATGACGGGCTACACGTTGATGGCGTTCCAGGCGGCGGGCCAGCTGCCGGGCGAAGGGGAATTCGGGCGTCAGGTCTCGCTCGGCATGCAGTATTTGCTCGACCAGATTTCGCCGGAAGGACTGATCGGCAACCGGAATGGCGGGCAATACATGTACACCCACGGCATCGCCGCGATTGCACTGGGCGAGTTGTATGGCCAGACGAAATCCCCGGTGATCCGGCCCAGGCTCGAAAAGATGATTCGCATCATCATCGCCTCGCAAAACCCGGAGGGCGGCTGGCGTTATCGGCCCGTGCCCGCGGATGCCGACATCTCCGTGACCGTCCTGCAGGTCGTCGCGTTGCGGGCGGCAAAGAATGGCGGCATCGACGTGCCGCAGAAGACGATTGATAACGCCATCAAGTACGTGAAGTCCTGCCAGCATCCGGCGAGCGGCGGATTCGCCTACCAGCCGGGACGCGATCCCGGCTTCGCGCGAACGGCGGCGGCGATTTATTCGCTGCAGGTTTGCGGGCTCTACGATGATCCGATGGTGCGGGACGGCTCCGAGTATCTGGTCAAGAATAGCGCGAAGAACGACCAGTGGTTCACCTACGGCAACTTCTACGCGGCGCCCGCCCAATACATGATCGGCGGCGAAACGTGGACGAAGTGGTACGCGCAGATGCGGGAGATTCTCCTCCGCAACGCGACTCCGCTTCAGGGCGGCTTGTACTATTGGGAGCCCAAGCTGGACTCGGGCATGGGCGGCGTGGGGCCGGTTTATTCAACGGCCGTTTACACGATGATCCTGGCGATGCCGTATCACTACATCCCGCTTTACCAGCGGTGAACGGGCGCGTCGCTCCGCGCGCCGGAGAACGTCGAAAATGAGCAAGGGATTTCGCAGATTTAGAACAGCCGCCGATTTTGAAATCCATCGGTGGCTGTTGTGAATCTGTGGGAACTTTGGCTCATCCATGTTTCGGCACGCGCTTTCTGGAAATCTTCCGCCCCGGCAGCAGCACGCGTTCGGGATGGGCGTAGAGGTTCATTCGATCGGCGCGTGCAAAGCCTGCCAGGGTTTGTCCTGACTCGGCGGCGAACTGGACGGCGAGACTGGACGGCGCGGACACGGCGACCACCACGGGCACGCGGGCCGCGAGCGCCTTCTGCATGATTTCGAAGGAGGCCCTTCCGCTTACGACGAGGATGTGCGTTTCCAGCGGCAGCCAGCCGTTGAGCAAGGCATGGCCCAGCACCTTGTCCACGGCGTTGTGCCGGCCCACATCCTCGCGCAACACCAGGAGCCTCCCGGATTGATGGAACAGCCCGGCGGCGTGCAAGCCGCCCGTGGCCTCGAAGCCGCTTTGGTGGGCGCGCAACGTCTCCGGCAAACGCACGAGCCGTTCGACCGGGATTTTCAGCTTGGACCTCACCTTTTTGAACCGCCGGTGAACGGACTCAATCGTCGCCTTGCCGCACAGCCCGCAACTGGACGAGGCATAGACATGGCGGGTCAGCCGGGCGAAGTCCACGGTCACCCGCGAGGAGAGTAAAACATCAACGACATTGCCCGATTGATTTCGAACGTAGGGAACGATGTTGAGGATGTCGTCCCGCTGCGAAACCAATCCTTCCGTCAGCAGGAAGCCGGCGGCAAGTTCGGCGTCATGGCCGGGGGTCCGCATCGTCACCACGACGGATCGTGTGTCAACTTGGATCTCCAGCGGTTCCTCGACGGCGAGCGCGTCCCGCACGCGCGCGGGTTTGCCCTGCTTCTGCCATCGCAATACGAAGCGGGACTCGGTGGATGCCGGCGCCTTCATGTGTCGGTGGCAGCATAGTCAGCCGTGCCCTTCGCGGGCGAATGGAAACTGCCGGGCCGGCACTTCTTTGATTCACGCCGGCAACCCGGCTGTGCGGGTTCCGAAATCAACGCGCCCCGGTGGCTCCGAGCTTCTGGATCTCGGGATGATTCAGCAGATAGGCGCGGCGCTGGTCGGTAAAATTCTTCAGGCTCAGCGCCGTTTCGCGCCCGCGAAAGCCCTCTTGTTCCGAGTCCTGCATGAGTGATTTCTCGAAGGCTTCGTCGCTGGAGAGCTTGCGCGTGTCGGCCTTCACCTCGGCGGCGATCAACGAGTGATACTGCGTGGCGACCGGCCCGAGGCGTTTCCAATCCAGCCATTGCGTGGCGATTTCACGGACGCGGGCGAGGTAGCGCTGGCGCAGGGACGGGACTTGCAGCAGACGGCTGAGCAACGGCTTGTTTGCATCCTTGCCGCCGGCGAAGGGATCGAGTTCGACGCCGCGAACCGCTTCTCCGCCGCCCATGCGACCGCCTCCTTCCGGCACGTTGAACGTCTCGTTGCCGTCATACGGGATCACATGAAAGCGCCCCCGGGCGTCGAGGTAGAGCTCGTAATCGCTGGCGCGTGTCCAGTAGCCGTCGCTGTTGATGAAGACGTTTTCCAGGGCCAGAAATGAGATGACTTGATCGATGTCGAGCCGGGGCGACAGGGCCGCCTCCAGCTGATCGACCGGCGTTTCGCCAAGCGTGCGGCACAGCTGGATCAGCGCCTCCCATGATTTCGGATCGTCCTTGGTCTTGAGCTCATACTTGGCCTGATAGTCGGAGACATTCGTGCCGAGATAGGCCAGGCCGGCATTGCCCCGCGGGCTGCCGGGAACTTTCCAGCGGGCGCCTTTCCCGTCCGGGAACCATTCCTTGATGAAGTCCTTGTTGAACTGCTGCGCGTTGACGTAGATGCCCCAGCTCTCCCCGTTGATCACGAGCTTCACGAAGTTCGCCTGCGGCGCCGGCAGGTAATGGCGGGCGACGTGATAATACAGCACCGAGCGCAGGAAGCTCGCGTCGCGGTGGGCGTTCAGGAGGTTCACCGTCCGGTAGCCCAGCAGCCGCTGGTCTTCCCGGACAAAGTCCATCGACAGATTGAGGGAACGTTTGCGCCCTTCACCCACCATCATGTAGGAGGAGGAGCCACGGAAGTGGACGCCGACATCGGAGTAGGCCCTGCCATCAACGGTGAGCTTCGCCGGCACTTCCACATCCGTGCCGTGAAAGTCGCCGAGCTCCTTTTCCCAGTCGGAATTTTCAAATTCCAGGAAGAACGTGCGGACGATGTTCGTG
>JBDHQG010000255.1:0-6439 GCA_039806925.1 Limisphaerales bacterium | reverse complement strand
TCTTCCCCACGCTGCTCCCCGGCGAAAAGTTCAGCTACAACAGCTACCATGTCTTCGCGACGGAATCCGCGGTGGCCGAGGGAAGCTACCTGGGAGTGACTGATGACGGCCGCAGGGTTTTCACGCGCATCCCCCGGTTCGAGATGCGCGTTCCGTGAGGAAGCCTGAAGCGCTCAGGCGTGACGGAAGGTGATGCGCGCCTTGTTCAAATCGTAGGGCGTGATCTCGATCTCCACCCGATCCCCGGGGCTGATGCGAATGTAGTTCTTCCGCATCTTGCCGGAAATGTGAGCCAGCACTTCGTGGCCGTTGGCCAGCGCCACGCGAAACATCGTCCCCGGCAACACCTGGGTCACCGTGCCCGGCAACGCAATTGGTTCTTCTTTCGCCATGTGATGAGCGATTGGGCAAACCTGTCCGGTGGGAGATTTGCCGATGAACCCCACTCACAGGCAAGCCGCTGCTTACAAGGCCTTCGAAGATGTGGATCTCAGCAGGCCAAATCAAGCGGGTTTTGACCGCCGCTGAACTCAAACGGAACGCAACGAATAATCACCCGCTTGCTGTCGTTGCCCGTGCGGCACGAAATTCCCGGGACAGCAAAACATTCCGGGCAATCCCTGCCCCACCGGCCCCTCTCTTCGCTTCACTGCATCACATATCGCCGACTTCTTCACGAAATCCGCACCCACCCGCCGCCCTCGGGTGGTTGGCAGCGCTGTTGCTCAAGGCGTCATGTGTGTCTCTGAGTGCCGCGGGTTGCGTGGTTTGTTTTGTTCCACCTGGGTTCCCCCGCTTCACTCAGGACACCGGTTGATCGGAAACGAGTTTGGCCGGGTTGCTGTGGTGCTTCACGGCCAGGATTCGCGCGGGCTGCGCGGTTCAACTCCGGCGTTGTGCAAGAACGCTGGGGACCGACGGAATGGAATGCCGTCCGCTGAGCGATGATGGCGCGCGCGACTCGGTCCGGTGGCGTGTCTGTGAGCACGCGACCCAAAAAGGCCGGAGAAGGATCTCCGGCCTTTTTTCCAGCTTCAGAGCCTCCTACTTTTCCACCACCCAGGCGTTGCGGTAGAAGACGGCGTTGCCGTGGTCCTGCAACTGGAACGCGCCGGGCGTCGCCTCTTCCTTCTGCCCGCCGCCGGTGGAGCCGTTGATCTCGAAGCCGTCGTGGATGGTCACGCCGTTGTGAACCACCGTCACCACGGCGTTCTTCGTCTTCTTGCCGTCGGCGTCGAACTTCGCCGCCTTGAAATCGATGTCGTAGGTCTGCCACACGAGGGGCGGGAAGCACATGTTCACCGCGGGCTTCGCCTTGGTGTAGATGCCGCCGCATTCGTTGTTCTCGCCTTTGAGCCCGAAGCTGTCGAGCACCTGCACTTCGTAGCGGTTTTGGAGATAGACGCCGCTGTTGCCGCGATCCTGTCCGCGACCGAGCGGTTTGAAGGGCAGGAGGAATTCGATGTGCATGGAGAAGTTCTGGAACTTGCGCTTGGTGGTGGTGCCGGCGACGAGCAGGCCGCGGTCGTCGGTCTTGCCGTTGACCCATTCGTCCGCACCCTTGTTGCCAAACAACACGACCGATCCCGGCGGCGGTTTCATGCCCATCGTCGAGCTGATGCGCGAGGTCTTGGTCATGGTGTAGGGACCGCCGCCCGCCGTGGTGATGGAGAGCTTGCCATCGGCGAGTTCCGCGCTGTAGCCGTCCTTGCCGGTGAAGACGATTTTCGTGCCGGCGCGTTTGCCTTCGACTTCATTGCGCGTTTCCTTGTCCCAGCCCGCGCCGGGCAGTCCGCCCTTGAAGGTCACAAGACGGAAGTTGTCGTCACCGAGCGCGATCACCTGCGCGCCGCCCCAGTCGTTGAGATACTCGCCTTGCGCGGCGTAATCCGGCCCGGCGGTCTCGACGGTGAGGAAGGTCTGCGGCTTCGGCTTGGCAGGCTTGGCCGCATCGGCGGCGGTGGCGGTGAAGGCGCTCAACGCGAGCGCGCAGGTGAGAAGGAGGATTGTCTTCATACGATGATCGGGCGGTGAGTGGTTACTTGATGGACGCGACGCTCTTGGAGCCGAGCTTGTGAACGGTGTTGTAGATCTCCTGGTTGATGGCCGTGCCGTCCGCGGCCTTGAGGCTCATCTTGATCTTCATCTGGTTCGCCGGCTGGAAGCCCGCGATCTCCAGCAACACGGTCTTCTTGTCCTTCGCAAGCCGCGCGGACTTGAGCTCAACTTTGTCGTGCTTTTTCACCTTCGCATCGACGACGGAAATCTCCGGCGAACCGTAGTTGCCGGAGTAAGTGTAGTTCCACTGCTCGACGGCGTAGCTCGCGAGATCGGTCGCGGATGCGGCGTCGAGTTCGCCGGTGAATTGAATCTCCACACCGTCCTTCAACGCGTGCAGTTCGAGCGGCGTGTGAACGGGCTTGCCGGTGTAGCGCACGCGATACAGTCCGCCGTCCTTGGTGCCGTCCGTCTGCCAGCCGCGCAGGCCGCTGACATACACCTGGCCGTCTTTCGGATTCACGCGACCGCGCATCAGGCCGGTCTGGAACTTCAGCGGGAACTTCACCATACCCGCCTGCGTGACGCCATCGACTTCCTCCGTCATCACATGGAAGAGCGTGCCGCGGCCGTAGCTCATGAAGAGCATGTGATTCTTCAGCGGACCCCACTTGCTGGTCGTCGCCCAAACCTGGCCGCCGCTGGAATTGTCCATGTTCATCGGCAGCCAGCAGATCGGCTGATCGTAGCCTGCGGGAATCGGCGCCTTGCCGTCGAACGGCGGAATCTTCAACTCCGCGCGCAGCTTCGCGTCGGACGGATCAACGACGAGATTCGTGCCGTCGCGCACCAGCGTCATCTCGCGATGCGCGGCCGGCGTCATGCCGTAGAAGCCGCCTTTCTTCACGAGGTTCAACTTGCTCGCGGGCATCCAGTGGCCCTGGTTGTCGCTCACGGTCAACTCGTCGTTCGGGCCCATGCCCGCGCCGTTCGGTGCGCGCAGACCGGTCGCGAAGATTTCGAGTTTCGAGCCGTCCTTCGAGACCTTGAGCATCGTGCCTTGATGCGGCGAGCGCACATCCGGCGTCCACGGCGAACCTTTCGCGTAGTAGAAGTTGCCGGCCTTGTCTGTTTGCAGGTCGAGGCAGAACTCGTGGTAATTCGGCGTCACCACAGTGTCGTTGTTGAAGTTCTCGTAGAAGTCCGCCTCGCCGTCGCCGTTCAAATCGTGCAGGCGCGTGATCTGGTCGCGGCCGGTCACATACACCTTGCCGCCGACCACCTTCACGCCGAGCGGCTGAAACATGCCGGTCGCAAACCGACGCCACGTCAACTTCTCCAGCTTGTCGTCGATGCCGCTGACAATCCAGACATCGCCGTGGAAGGTGCAGACCGCCGCGCGTCCGTCCGGGAAGAAATCGAACCCGCCGATGAACGTGTTCATCTTCCACGGATTCGGCACCGGCTCGGTCAGCACATCGACGACATACGGGCCGTCGCCGCCGCTCGTCGCCAGCGCGCCCTTGGTGATCACCGGCTCCGCCCAGCGGGCAGGACCGCCTTTGGTAAACGAGCGAAGGTCGGGGGCATTCTTCAGCTTCGCGAGCGCGAAACGGAACTTGGCGGCATCCGCCGTGGCGCCCTTCCACACGACGATTTGAAACGCCGCCTTCTCGTTTCCCGACAACCGCACCGTCACTTCGCCATTGCTGGCTTCGATGGCGGCATCTGGCGCGCCAATCAACGCCACGCCCAGACTCGCCGGCGCTTCCGCCGTGCCGACACCGTCCAGCACCAGCGTCGCACGATCCCCCTTCGCGGTGCCGGGAGCCGAGTCCGGCAGGCCGCCGCAGGCGAGAATGCGTTGTGCCGTGGGCTTGGTGATCTGAATCGTGCGCGTGAACAGTTGCTGACCGTTCGCCACTTCGAGTCCCGGCATTTCCAGCACGTCGGACTTCCCGACGGTGTAGGAGAAAATCACGTTCCGCTCGTGCAGATATAAGCCGCGATGCTTCGCCCAGTCCGCCGGCAGCGGCCCCTGATTGTCCGGGCGCGGATCTTTCAAGATGCCCGCCTTCGCCCAGCCCGGCCCCGGCTTCGTCCCGAAGACCGGCGTGCCCGCCACCTCGGGCGGCTGCGGATGCACGATCTCCTTCATGTAATTGCCGAACTTCAGATAATCGCCCGTCCACGCCAGCGACACGCGCATCAAGTCCGTGTCGTAGCAGATGAACGCGTTCGTGTCCCTGCCGAGCGCGACGACGACGCCCTTCATCGTCGTGTTCCCTTCCGGAAACTTCGCGCGAATGGTGCCGGAGAACGTCGGCCCGCGATCCACGCCATCGGTCGCCGCCACGGCACGAGGCGTTGAAAATTGGAACAGGAGAACCAGACCGCAGAGCGATCCGACCACGGAATGACTGAACATTTTCATCGGTTTCAAAACTGCGCGCCCAAAGAAGCGGCTTGATTGAGTGACACACTAGACGACCCGCCGCATCCGCCCATTCAGCACGGGTAAAAGCCCGTCCACAAACGCACGCGGAAAGCCGGAACTGCATCCCATCACCTCCCCAAAGTCCACCGCAAAATCCTTCCGCGCATTGAGCGGGTGTCAAGGGCGTGTGGCCCAAACGAAAGGGGATATCAAGGACCGCGAGCCGTCCCGGCCCGCAGCGCGTCGCCACGAAGGGAATCTCTCGAATCCCGCCGCGACTTTCTCCGCCTCCACCCGCTGCGACCGGGGACCGGTCGCGGTCCGGGATTTGGGCAACAGGCCCTTAAGATGCGCCGCGCTGAGCCTCAATGCACGCGGCGCGAAACAAACTCGCTGCCGGGCAGGCAAAACCGCAGCGGCCAGTCCGCGGCCAGGGTGATTCCGATCCGCCGCGTCGTCTGCACCGGACCAAACTTCGCGACCGCCTGCGCCCGGCGGGGATTCTTCGCAATGACAATCTCTCCCTCTTCGCGGCAAAGGCTCGCCCCGTCGCAACGCCGGTCAATGCCAAGCGCCGCGCACAATTTCGCCGGGCCATTGGTCAATTCACGAAGCTTTGCGACCGGACGCCGCCCCTGCATCCACCCGACTCCGAAGTCAGCCGTGATGCCGCGGATCAAGACCGCCTCCGCCATGCCCTCGCGATGGCACACGGCGTTGAAACACCAATGATTGCCGTAGATGAAGTAAACGTAGGCGCGCCCCGGCGGCCCAAACATCGCCGCGTTGCGCGCGGTCCGGCCCTTGAACCCGTGACAGGCCGGATCGTCCGCCAGATAAGCCTCCGTCTCGACAATCATCCCGCCCGCCCAGCCGTCCCCGGTGCGTCGCAGGAGAAAGTGACCAAGGAGTTTCGAGGCGACCACCCGCGCGCCCGGCGCATAGAACCGCTCGGGCAGCGGACTCAACGCCGCTCTTTCAAAATCATCCGCCGCCACCGCCGCCTTTCACCGCCTTGAACATCGCGAGGCATTTCGGACGCTGCTCCTCGTGCAGCACGAGGCGCGGCGGATATTTTGCCCGGGACGCCATCAGCGGATTCTCCCACGGCCGATGTATCAGCTCATCCGGGAGCGAAGCCAGCTCGGGCACCCATTGCCGGACGAACCGGCCCTGCGCGTCGAACTTCTCGCCCTGCGACACGGGATTGAAGATGCGGAAATACGGCGCGGCGTCCGTGCCCGTGCCGGCGCTCCACTGCCAGCCGCCGTTGTTCGCCGCCATGTCACCGTCGATCAACTGCTTCATGAAGTACATCTCTCCGCGCTGCCAGCTGATAAGCAGATCTTTTGTCAGGAACATCGCCACGATCATGCGCAGGCGGTTGTGCATGTTGCCCGTCGCGTTCAGACAGCGCATCGCCGCATCGACGATGGGATAACCCGTCATGCCCGCGCACCACGCCTGGAAGTGGGCTTCGTTGGTGCTCCATTCCAAGCGGTCGTACTCGGCACGAAACGCGCCCTTGGTGACGTGCGGGAAGTTCACCAGAATCTGGAGATAAAACTCGCGCCAGATCAATTCGCCCAGCCAGACGTCGCAGTGGCGCTGCTGATCCGGCGTCGCCTTTTCGCGGGCGGCTTTGAGCCGGCTGTAGATCGTGCGCGGGCCGACTGTGCCGCAACGCAGGTGCGCCGAAAGCAGCGACGTCCCCTGCTCCGCCGGATGGTTCCGCGCCTCGGCGTAGCGAAACACCGGGCCGGCGAGAAACGTTTTCAACGTCTCCAGCGCCGCGTGCTCGCCCGGCTCCTGCACGGATTGCGTCAACGAATGTCCCAGCGCGGCGGGGTCCAGCGGCAGCTCGTCCGAACGAATCGCGGGAAGCTTCACCTTCGCCGGAGGAATCCTGCCGAAAGCGGCGGGCGGCGCCTTGGCCTTCCACGCCTTCGAATACGGCGTGAACACGGTGAACGGATTTCCCGCCTGCGTCAGAATCTCGCGCTC
>JBDHQG010000254.1:0-6439 GCA_039806925.1 Limisphaerales bacterium | reverse complement strand
CTTCTCCTTGACCATGTCCATCGAGAACTTGAGCGCGGCCATCGCGGTGCGCTTGCCGTTGCGCGTCTGGAGCATGAACAGCTTGCCTTCCTGGATCGTGAATTCGATGTCCTGCACGTCCTTGAAGTGCTTCTCGAGCGTCTTGCGGACGGAGAGCAGTTCGGCGTAGGACTTCGGCATCACGTCCTTGAGCTTCAACACGGGCTCGGGAGTGCGGACGCCGGCGACGACGTCTTCGCCCTGGGCGTTGACGAGAAATTCGCCGTAGAACTCATTGGTGCCGTTCGCGGGATTGCGCGTGAACGCGACGCCGGAGCCCGAAGTTTCGCCGGTGTTACCGAACACCATCGCCTGCACGTTGACGGCGGTTCCCCATTCCGTCGGGATGTTGTACTTGCGGCGATAAACAATCGCGCGATCGTTCATCCACGAGCTGAACACAGCGCCAGCGGCACCGCGGAGCTGATCCCACGGGCTGTTCGGAAACACTTTGCCGGTGCGTTCCTTGACGAGCGCCTTGAAGCGCACGACGAGTTCCTGCTGGTCTTCGGCGGTGAGTTCGCTGTCCACGATGTCGCGGTGATACTTCTCGTGCTTGAACTCATGGATGACCGTCTCGAACGGTTCATGATCTTCGCCTTCGCGCTTCTGCACGCCGAGCACCACGTCGCCATACATCTGGATGAAGCGGCGGTAGCAGTCCCACGCGAAACGCTCATTGCCAGTCGCCTTCACGAGCGCGAGAACGGTCTGGTCGTTCAGGCCGAGGTTCAAAATCGTGTCCATCATGCCGGGCATGGAATCGCGCGCACCGGAACGGACGGCGACGAGGAGCGGCATGCCGCTGGTCGCGCCGAACTTCGTGCCCATGATCTTCTCCATGTTGGCAACGCCGGCTTCCATCTGCGCCTGGAGCGCGGCCGGATACGTGCGCTTGTTCGCGTAATAATAGGTGCAGACCTCGGTGGTGATGGTGAAGCCGGGAGGCACCGGCAGGCCGATGCGGGTCATCTCGGCGAGGTTCGCGCCCTTGCCGCCGAGCAGGGCCTTCATGCTGCCGTCGCCGTCAGCCTTTTTGTTGCCCCAAGTGTAAACGTATTTGGTCGATTTCGATGCTTTAGCCATAGGTTTGTTTCGTGACGAAGAAAGCTGGATGCGCGGGACTTTCAGGGAAGCCTGCCGACCTTTCTGTGTTGAGCGTGAGTTCATAAAATATCCTGAAATGACCGCGAAAAACGAGCGGCGAGAGTAACAAGGGCCGATGTCGTGTCAACGGCACAGTTGCCCCGCGCGCCAGCCGCAGACATCAGGCGTTCTTGCGAGGCCGATCCAGCGGTGCTTAACTCCGGCATGGCTCAGCCGTATCCAACGATTATTCCCGGGCTGCGCAGCCCGTCCGACCAGGTCAACGGCCTCGTTTACTTCGGTCGCATGCTGGACAAGATGCGTCTCGCATCCGCCGGCAAGCTGCCCGAAGGCTGGCAGCCCATGCGCGGCACGACGTTGAAAAATACCTTCGACGACCGCTGCTGCAAATTCCTGCGCATCGACTACGCCGCGCTCGAAGCGGAGACGCTCAAACGCAACAAGTCTGACGCGGAACTGCTGGAATGGGCGTTCCAAAACGGTCGCCGACCGGACGAACAGGAGATCGAAGTCTGGAATGCGTTCATGAGCAAACGCGGCTGGCGCGATGCCGGCACGCAGCGCTTGAACGAACGCCTCGCCGAACTCGGCCTCCCGCCGGGAACGGTCCAGACCATGTTCGAGTTCATCGATCTGGACGAAGGCCGTTTGAAAGTGGGATGACCTCCAGACGGCACTTCCCTCCCCACACATGGCAACTCTCGGCAAACGCAACCTGCTCTCAATAGTCCGCGAATCCGCTCCCGGGCTCTACCTCGACGGCGGCGAGCTCGGCGAAATTCTCCTGCCCAAGCGCTACATCCCGCCGACCATCAAGCCCAAGGACAAGATCGAGGCGTTCATCTATCTCGATTCCGAAGATCGCCTCGTCGCCACCACGGAAGTTCCGCTCGCCACCGTCGGCGAATTCGCGTGTCTGAAAGTCGTCGGCGTTCACGAACGTGCCGGCGCGTTTCTCGACTGGGGACTGACAAAGGATCTACTGCTCCCGTTCCGCGAACAAGAACGCCCCGTGCGAGCCGGTCAACGCGTCGTCGTCTGCGTGGTGCTCGATCCGAAGAGCCGTCGCATCGTCGCCACCACGCGGCTCAAGCGGCATCTCAGCCAGGACCATCCGCCGTATCGAACGAACGAGTCGGTGAACCTCATCATCACGGATTCCACGCCGCTCGGCTACCCGGCGATTGTCGAAGGCCAGCATCTCGGTCTGCTCTATCGCGACAATCTCACCACACCGTTGCAAGTCGGCCAGCACTTGAAGGGATTCGTCCGCAAAGTCCGGCCAAACGGCCAGATCGATCTCAGCCTCGACGCGGCTGGCTACGGACGCGTCGGCACATTGTCAGAGATCATCGTTCGCGCGCTGGAAGAAGGTCAGGGACGATTTGTCCATGACGACGACAGTTCGCCGGACGCGATCCGCGAAAAGTTCGGCGTCAGCAAAAAGGCCTTCAAGCAGGCGCTCGGCAAACTCTACAAAGCCCGTCGCATCCGGTTCCTGAATCCGGGAGTCGAGTTGATCGACCACGAGCCGTGGTCACCAGGCGACACGAAGCCCATCCGCCCTCGGCCCAAACGCTAAGCCTTCTTCACGAAACACGCCTTCAGGCCCACGGCGATTCCATCCACCTTGCACGAGATTTCGTGATCGCCGTCGCCGAGACGAATCGGCTTCGACTTCGACCCGCCCTTGAGCACCTGCGATCCGCCCAGCTTGAGATCCTTGATCAAGATGACGCAATCGCCGTCCGCGAGAACATTCCCGTGCGCGTCCTTGACCACGCGCGGGCCCGCCGGCGCCTCGGCCGCAGCGGCGCGTTCCCACTCGTGACCGCACGTCACGCATTCGTAGCGTTCCGGATGCTCCAGCACCTCGGTCATCTCACACATTGGACAGGCAGGTTTGTTCATAAAAAATCAGCCTATCGCAAAACGCGCCCCCGACACAATCGCAACCGGCAGATCGCGCGCCACAGACTTCCCAGCTACGCGGTCTTGAGGCAGGCTCCGTCACGCGCATGAAGCAAAGTCAGTCGAACCAACCATCAACATCGGCGCCCACACCGCGCCTGCCGTCGGCGCCGCGCTCCATTCAGAAAGGCAGTTCGCTCGCCAGCCTGCTGGGCCGCGAGGCCGTTGATTGTCTGGTGCATAACATCACCCTTGCTCATCCGAGGTTCGACGGTGAGGCCTTCCGCGCGACGGCCACCAACGGATTGAAGCCGCTGGCCATTCTCCAGCGCGGCCGGCATCTCGCCAAAGCCCTACGCGCTCATCTGCCGGAACGCTACGACGACGCCGTCGAAATCCTGATTCGTTCCCTCACGCCGTCAAACACGCGCACGGACGAACTCGGTCTCGCTGTGTTCTTTTACCTGCCGCACGTCAGCTTCGTGGCGACGTACGGTCTCGACGCTGAACACAACGGCGGAAAAGATCCCTTTGAAACCTCGATGCGCGCGCAGCACGAACTCACGCGCCGTTTCAGCGCGGAGTTCTCCATGCGACCGTTCCTCATCCGCTGGCAGGACCGAACCCTCGCCCGCCTTCTGGAATGGACGCGGGATCCGGATCCGCACGTCCGTCGCCTGTGCTCGGAAGGCGCACGCCCTCGCCTGCCCTGGGCCATGCGCATCCCAGCCTTCATCAAAGACCCGCGTCCGGTGCTGCCCATTCTCGAAACACTCAAGGACGATCCGGACCTTTACGTGCGGCGCAGCGTGGCGAACCACCTCGGCGACATCGCAAAGGATCATCCGGAGCTGGCCTTCGAGATTTGTGAACGCTGGGTGGAAGGTGCCTCTGCGGAACGCAAATGGCTGATTCGTCACGCCGTCCGACATCCCGCGAAGAAGGGCGTGAAGGCCGCGCTCCGGCTGCGCAAGCTGGCCGCCCAGCTCAATAAATCTTGAGCGCCCCGCACCTTCCGCCCACGGTTTGCACATGCGAAAGATCTCCTCAATTTCGACGATGCAAAAACTCGCCCGCCAATGGCAGCGCGAGGGACAGCGCATCGGGTTCGTGCCGACGATGGGTTACCTGCACGAAGGCCACATCAGCCTCGTCCACCGCGCACGGAAGATCGTCGGGCCACAGGGCCGCGTCGCCTTGAGCATCTACGTCAACCCGACACAGTTCGGCCCGAAGGAAGATCTCAGCAAATATCCCCGCGACCTCCGCCGCGATCTGCATCTTTGTCGCGTCGCCGGCGTCGACGCCGTCTTCGTGCCCACCGACGCAGAGATGTATCCGCACACCGACACCGCCGCGTACAGCACCTGGGTGATCGAGGAGCAGCTGGCGCGGGAGATGGAAGGCCGTTCGCGCCCCACGCACTTCCGCGGCGTCACCACCGTCGTGTCCAAGCTGTTCAACATCGTCCTGCCGGATGTCGCCGTGTTCGGCGCCAAGGACTGGCAGCAGGCGGCGATTGTCCAGAGGATGGTTCACGACTTGAACTTCCCGTTGAAGATCATCGTCGCACCGACTCATCGCGAAGCCGATGGACTCGCCATGAGTTCGCGGAACAAATACCTCACCGGCGGCCTGCGTCCGCAGGCCATCGCGTTGTGGGAGGCGATTCAAACCGCGCAACGCCGCGTTCGCAGCTCGCACCAACCGCTCGACGCCGCGACGCTGCGCCAGCAACTCAAGCGTGCCATCGAGGCGCGGCCCGATGCCCGTGTCGATTACATCGAATTCTTCGAGCCCGCGACCTTGCGGGCCGTGAACAAGGTGTCGCGCGGCGTCCACCTGGCGCTCGCGGTGTTCGTCGGCCCCACGCGGTTGATTGACAACGCGCGCCTCTAAACGCTCTCATCGCTCCGACACGGCTGCCCTGCCCTCCGGCCATCGCAGTCAGGAATTGTCATGAAGCACTTTGATTATCTCGTTCTCGGCAGCGGCATCGCCGGGCTCTCCTTCGCGTTGAAAGTGGCCGCGCACGGTCGCGTCGCCATCATCACCAAGAAGAACCGCGCGGAATCGAACACGAACTACGCGCAGGGCGGCATTGCGGCGGTCACGAGCAAGGAGGACTCCTTCGAGATGCATGTGCGCGACACGCTCGAAGCCGGCGCCGGGCTCTGCAAGGAAAGTGTCGTCCGCACGATTGTGGAGGAAGGCCCGGACTGCATCGCCGAGCTCATCGATCTCGGCATGAAGTTT
The DNA here is from genome assembly GCA_039806925.1 of Limisphaerales bacterium. Taxonomy (GTDB): domain Bacteria; phylum Verrucomicrobiota; class Verrucomicrobiia; order Limisphaerales; family JADJPG01; genus JADJPG01. The sequence goes on along the minus strand of JBDHQG010000254.1, from coordinate 1,126 downwards.
TCCGAGCGCGACGCGCCCGGCGAGGACGGCGGACGCCAGCTCGATCTCGGCAGGGAAGGCGGCCATTCGAAGCGCCGCATCCTCCACGCGAAGGATGTGACCGGACGCGAGATTGAACGCGCCCTGCTCGGTGCCATCGCGCGCCAGCCGAACATCGAGATTTTTGAGAACCATTTCGCCATCGACCTCATCACCACGCAAAAGCTCGGCCTCGTCGCGCCGAATCGTTGCGTGGGCGTTCATGTGTTGAACAAGCGCACCGGCGCGGTCGAAACCTTCGCCGCACCCGTCACGCTGCTGGCCACCGGCGGTTGCGGGAAAGTTTACCTCTACACGACGAATCCCGACATCGCGACCGGCGATGGCGTGGCGATGGCGTATCGTGCCGGCGCGGCCATCGCGAACATGGAGTTCATCCAGTTCCATCCCACCTGCCTCTATCATCCGAAGGCGAAGTCCTTTCTCATCACCGAGGCCGTCCGCGGCGAAGGCGGAGTGCTGCGCACCATCGAGGGCAACGAATTCATGGACGCGTATCATCCGCTCAAATCCCTCGCGCCCCGCGATGTCGTCGCCCGCGCCATCGACAGCGAGATGAAGAAGAGCGGCGCCGAACACGTCTGGCTCGACATCACGCACAAGCCCGCGCGTTTCCTGATCGACCGCTTCCCGAACATCTACAACACCTGCCTGCAGTTCGGCATCGACATGACGAAGGAGCCGATCCCGGTCGTCCCCGCCGCGCACTACCAATGCGGCGGCGTCGTGACCAACGTCAACGGCGCGACCGAAATTGACGGCCTCCACGCCGTCGGCGAAGTCGCCTGCACCGGGCTCCACGGCGCGAACCGGCTCGCCAGCAACTCATTGCTCGAAGCCCTCGTCTGCGCCCATCGCGCGGCGAACAAACTCGGGCCGGACCGCCCGGCGCGTTACACCGGCGAGATTCCCGCCTGGCAATCCGGCAAGGCGCACAACGCGGACGAACTCGTCGTCGTCTCGCACAACTGGGACGAGATTCGCCGGCTGATGTGGGATTACGTCGGCATCGTGCGCACGAACAAACGCCTCCAACGCGCCCAGAAACGCATCGCGAATCTCAACGAGGAAATCCACGAATACTACT
>JBDHQG010000253.1:0-6440 GCA_039806925.1 Limisphaerales bacterium | reverse complement strand
GTACGGCGTGCTGGCGTTGACGGCGGTGATGTTTTTCGTCTGGTGGCTTGGCTTCGGGCTCGAGCCGTTCGTCTCGACGGCGGCGGCGAAGAGCGCCTTCTACAAGGCGATGACGCTGCTGGTGGTGGCGTCGCCGTGCGCCTTGGTGCTGTCAATTCCCTCCGCGGTGCTCGCTGCGATTGCGTGGGGAGCGAAGCGGGGCGTCCTTTTCCGCGGCGGCGCGGCGGTGGAGAATCTCGCCCAGGTTTCCGTCGTGGCGATGGACAAGACGGGCACGTTGACGACGGGGGAATTGCGCGTGGAGAAGATCGAAAGCTTTCCTCCGGGCCGGGAGCAGGAGATCGCCCGGCTGGCGTTCACCCTGGAGCGGCTTTCCACGCATCCGCTAGCACGCGCCATCACGCGCTACGGCAAGCAGCAATCGTTGGCGCCGGTTGAGATTGGTCATGTGGAGTCAATTACCGGGGCCGGGCTTCAGGCGCCGTATGGTCGCGGAACCGTTCGGCTGGGAAAACGTTCCTGGCTGGCGGATGGTTCGCACGCGGCGCTGATCAATTCCGCGACGCCGACCGAGGCGGGGTTTTCGGAAGTGTGGCTGGAAACGGACGGGCTGGTGGGGCGCATCCTGTTGCGTGATGACATTCGTCCGCAGGCGCGCGCCGTGGTGGAGAAGCTGCGCGCGCTGGGCTTGCGCAGCGTGGTGCTGACGGGAGATCGGAAGGCGACGGGCGAGCATTTGAAATCCCAGCTCGACGTGGACGAAGTGCGGTCGGAGCTGAAGCCCGAGGAAAAGGTGGAGGCGATTCGGTCCTTCACGACGCAGCAGCATCGCGTGGCGATGATCGGCGACGGGGTGAACGACGCGCCGAGCCTCGCGGTTGCCGACGTGGGCGTGGCGATGGGCGCGCGCGGTTCGGATGCGGCCCTGGAGCAGGCCGAGGTGGTGCTGATGCACGATCGGTTGGAAAATTTTCTCACCGCCTTTCAGCTCAGCCGGAAGGCGCGCCGGGTGATTCAGCAGAACCTCGTCATCTCGCTCGGCACGGTGGCGGTGCTGGTCGTTTGCGCGCTGTTCGGGAAGATTCCGCTGACGCTGGGCGTGCTCGGCCATGAAGGCAGCACGGTCATCGTGGTGATGAACAGCCTGCGGCTGTTGCTGGCGCGCGGATGAGCAACGGAGGAGTCATGCGGAGGCGCGGGATTCAAACCGCTTGCTCCGGCGGGCCGGCTTCGTTACAACCAGCGACGCTTTCGCTATGACTTTTCAATCGACCAGCGCGGCTTAAGACTGACAGCAACACCATCCTGAACCCTCATGCCTTACAAAGACATCACTCCTCCTGCCGGTGGCAAAATCTCCATTTCCGGCGGCAAACTGAACGTTCCCGAAAACCCGATCATCCCGTTCATCCGCGGCGACGGCACCGGCCCGGACATCTGGGCGGCCAGCCAGCGCGTGTTCGATGCGGCGGTGCAGAAGGCCTACGGCGGGAAGCGGAAGATTTCCTGGTTTGAAGTGTTCGCGGGCGAGACGGCGTTCACCAAGTTCAACAACTGGCTGCCGGATGACACGGTGGAGGCGTTCAAGGAATACCTCGTCGGCATCAAGGGCCCGCTCACCACGCCCGTCGGCGGCGGCATCCGCTCGCTCAATGTCGCCTTGCGCCAGATGCTCGACCTCTATGTGTGCCTGCGCCCCGTGCAGTACTTCAAGGGCGTGCCGAGCCCGGTGAAGCATCCGGAGAAGGTGGACATGGTCATCTTCCGCGAGAACACGGAGGACATCTACGCCGGCATCGAATACGCCGGCGGCACGCCCGAAGCGCAGAAGGTGCTCGATTTCCTTGCGCAGAACTTCCCGAAGGATTTCAAAAAAATCCGCTTCGGCACGAAGGAAGCGATGGCCGAATACATGAAGCTCGCCGCGCCGGATCATGATGCGTCGCACCTCCCGATTCAGGTCGGCATCGGCATCAAGCCCGTCTCCAACATGGGCACCATCCGGCTCGTGAAGTCCGCGATCGAATACGCCATCCGCGAGAAGCGCAAGAGCGTGACCATCGTCCACAAGGGCAACATCATGAAGTTCACCGAAGGCGCCTTCCGCGACTGGGCTTACTCCGCGGCGGAACGGATCTTCGGCGACAAGGTGTACACCTGGGCGAAGTGGGAGCGCACCAAGAAGGAGAAAGGCGAAGCGGCGGCGAACGACGAGCAGAAGGCGGCGCTCAAGGGCGGCGCGGTGCTCGTGAAGGACGCCATCGCGGACATCACGCTCCAGCAGGTGCTCACGCGCCCGGAGGATTTCAATGTCATCGCGACGTTGAACCTGAACGGCGATTACCTCAGCGACGCCCTGGCCGCGCAGGTCGGCGGCATTGGCATCGCCCCCGGCGGCAACATCAACTACGTGAGCGGGCACGCCATCTTCGAGGCCACGCACGGCACGGCGCCGAAGTATGCGAACCTCGTCAAGGTGAACCCCGGCTCCGTGGTGCTCTCCGGCGAAATGATGTTCCGCTATCTCGGCTGGACTGAGGTCGCGGACCTGATCGTCAAGGGCCTGAACGGCGCGATTGGGTCGAAGAAGGTGACCTACGACTTCGCCCGCCTGATGGATGGCGCCACGGAGATCAAGTGCTCCGAGTTCGGCGACAACATCATTGCGCACATGTAACGCGCCGGCGACCGAAACGATCCGAGGGCGATTCAGCGATGAATCGCCCTCTTGTTTTAGGCGGGAAGCACGTTGATCAGCGGGCCAGCGGACCGAGCTTGGTTTGCAGTTCGCCGATGGCGGCCTGCACCTGCCTGCGTTCCGGTTCCTTGAAGCGATGGAATGGTTCCGCCATGAAGTCGCCGGCCAGGCCGAGGCATGACGCGGCGCACTTGATGCCCTTGATCACCGCCGACGGATGGCGCCCGATGGAGTAGAGCCGGCTGGCCACCGCGATGACGAGCGAGTGAAGCTCGCGGACGCGCTGCAGATCGCCGGCTTCGGCCGCGGCGTGGAGATTCACGTACAGCTTCGGGAAGACGTTTGCGCCGCCGTTCACGCCGCCGTGTCCGCCCAGCAGCACGGTTTCGGCGAGCAATTCCTCGGGGCCGGTCACGAACGTCCAGTCCGGCCGCTGGCCGCGGAGTTCGAGCAGCCGGTTGAAGTAGCCCATGTTTCCGGAGCTGTCCTTCATGCCGGCGATGTTCGGCTGTTGCATCGCCCATTGCACGACGTCGAACTCGAACGACACCTTGGTGAGCGACGGCATGTTGTAGAGGAACAGGGGCAGGGGAAGCTCGGGCAGGAGATGGTCGAGGTAATCGCGCAGCTCCGGCTGGCCTTCGGGCAGGTAATAGGGCGGCGCGAGGACGACGCCGTCGGCTCCGGCGTTCGCCGCGGCGCGGGCGACGTTGACGGACTCGACGAACGCGGTGTCCGTGATGCCGGCGAGGACGGGCACGCGGCGATTGACCACCCGGGTCGTGGTCTCGATGACTTCGCGGCGGAGCCGGTAGCTCAGGCTGGGGCCTTCGCCGGTGGTCCCGAGCACGAACACGCTTTTCACGCCGGCGGAAATCATGCGCTCGAGAATGCGCTCCAGGGCCGCGCGATCAAGGGTGTCGCGATCAGAAAGCGGCGTGATGACGGGCGGGATGATGCCGCGCAAGGGTTGACGAAAGGCGTTGGTGCTCATGACTCGCGACATTCCGGGGTCGTTGCCGATCTTTTTCAAGCGGGAACCGCGAATCGGTGGAAATCCGGAGCGGATTGGCCTCGGGGAAGCCACATCTACGGACCGAATCGCGAAAAAAAGAAGTTGTAGGAGGGCAAGCTGGCCGGCACGATGCGCGTTTGCTCGGCCCCGGACGGGATGTTGGCGGGTGGTTCTTACGGACAAGACTGGGTTGGGAAATGCGGTCGAGCCATTCAACTGTTCGTATGCGAAACTACATTCTGGCCATTTTGCTGACCACCGTGGGCACCAAGGCGGAGCTTTCCCGCCTCGAAGCCCTGAGCCTGATTGAATCCGGCGACAATGACGCGGCGATCGGCGGCGCCGGCGAGGTCAGCCGATTCCAAATCCTTCCCCACGTTTGGGCGCACTACAGCCGGTCGCGGGCGTTTCGGGACTGCCGGGTGTCCTCCCAGGTCGCGGCGACCCATCTTCGCGAACTCACCACCTGGTTCCAGCAACAGACCGGCCGCCCGGCGAGCGATTTTGACATCTACGTGCTCTGGAATGCCGGGCCGAATTACTACCATAAGATTGGATTCAAGACCGCCCGCGTCAGCCCCACCATCCGGGAACGCGCCCGCCGCTACGCACGCCTGCGGGCGACCGTCCCGGCGCATCCCCAGCCGACGCTTGCTGTGGTTCAACGACAATCCGCGCCAGCCGTTCCAGCTGTCCCTGCGACTCTCGCCGCGGCCAAATCCGCAACTACCTTGAAAAGCCCGCTCTGGCCGGTGTTCGAGCGGCCGCTTGCGCCGATTGTTCCGGTTCCAGCCTTCGCGTTGACTCCCGTCGTGCCCGCGCTCATTCCGCCAGCGGCCAATCCCAGTGTGCCGTACACGCTCGGCGTGTTCCTGCTTCCGACCGTGCGCTGACGCCATTTCTGGCTGTCACGACTTGGAATTTATCGTGGCCAATCACCGTGGCTTACGTAGCCTCGACGCACCGACATGATTCGTATTGGTTTAACGGGTGGCATCGGCATGGGCAAATCCACGGCGGCCACGCTGCTGGCAGAGAAGGGAATTCCGGTCGTCGATACGGATGCGCTCGCCCGCGAAGTCGTGGCACCGGGCCAGCCCGCCCTTTCGGAAATACGCACCACGTTTGGCCCGGACGTGTTGTCTCCGGACGGTAACTTGCGCCGCGAATCATTGGCCACCGTCGTCTTCGCCGATGACGCCAAACGCCGTCAGCTCGAAGCTATTCTCCACCCGCGCATCCGCGAGCGCTGGCTTGATTTCCTCGCGCGCTGCGAAGTCGAGCGCCACGCGGCGGCGGTGGTGATCATTCCGCTCCTGTTCGAGACCGGCGCGGAAAAGGAGTTCGATCGAATCGTCTGCGCGGCCTGCACTGAAGCCTCGCAGAAGGAACGTTTGCGTGCTCGCGGCTGGACGGATGAGCAATGCCGCCAGCGTATCGCGTCCCAATGGCCGACGCAAAGGAAGATCGATCACTCCCATGTGATGATCTGGACGGAAGTCAGCCGTGAGGTTCACGGCGAACAGTGGGACCGCGTGTTGCGGCAGCTGGGTGTGCGATGAAAGTCGGATGCTACGAAATCTACCGGGCTGCTGCCGCGATCTGTGCCTCCACTGAATTGTCCGCGGCGTTCTTCTGCTCCTGTTCCTTGCACCAGCCTTTGATTTCCACGTCGTTGAAGATCTTGCCCAGCACGCGGCGCAGGAGGCCCTTGAGATTCGGATTCTCCAAGTCGCGCAGGCAGCGGATGCCTTCTTCCTTGTAGGTCTCGAGCAACACTTTCGCGCGTTCGTCGGCACCGACTGCGGCGTAGAGCGCCTCGATGTCCTTCACGGTCGTGCCGGCGGGTAATTGCCGACGCCAGACGGACGCGAGCAAGTCCTTCTGCGCGTCCTTTGCCTTCTCATGCGCGACGGCGAGCAGCAGGCTCGGGCGGAGGCCGGCGATGTCGTTCGTCTCGCCGCTATCGCCAAGGTCGCTTAGGTCGTCGCGAATCTGATACGCGATGCCGAGGGCCTCGCTGTATTCGGCGAGCACTTCGGAAACTTCCTCGTGCTCTTCCGTCCCCGCGTAAAGCGCGCCGAGACGCAGCGCCACCTCGAAGGCCGGCGCGGTCTTGCTGCGGAAAATATCGAGCACCTGCGCGCTGGTGAGCGGCTGCGGCGAACGCGCCCAGCACAATTCCGCACCCTGGCCGCGACAGAGCTGCCGCTGGCCCTGCGCGGCGACCATCATCATCTGCGCCTTCTGTTCCGCGCTGACCTTGCTGGCGGCGATGAGCCGGTAGCCTTCGCCGATGAGCAGGTCGCCGACGTTCAGCGCGATGGCCACGCCGTATTCCTCGTGCAGCGTCTTCTCGCCGTAGCGCAGCGCGTCGTTGTCCTCGATGTCGTCGTGGATGAGCGACGCCTTGTGGAAGCACTCGACCGCGACCGCGATCTTCTTCAAGTCGTCCGGCAGCGGCTTGTTCTTATCCCCGCGCAACGCCTGATACGCGGACACGGCGAGGAACGGTCGCCAGCGTTTGCCGGCGCGCATGAGCCACTCGCGGGCGATGCGCTCGGTTTCGCCTTCGGCGTTGCCCATGATGACGTCGAGGCTCGCTGGACTGAACCAGAAGTCCACGTCATCGCGCAGCGCCGTGAGGTCAAGGCGGCGCGTCTGGTCGTCGCTCGTCAGGTGGATGTATTCCCACACCCAGTCGAGATCGACCGTAGTATCGATGCA
>JBDHQG010000252.1:0-6454 GCA_039806925.1 Limisphaerales bacterium | reverse complement strand
CAGTGAATGCGGCGCAGTTGGGAATCCGATGGTGAAACGTGGCGATCAATCATGATTCGGGAGCGGTTTGGATGAGCGGCTCGGCCGTGTGACAGGCCTGCAAATGCGTGAGGCCGTAGAGCACGAGGTAGCTGATGAACAGCATCGTGCCGAACAGGATGGGAAGGATGATGCCGCGCGGTTGCGAGGGCATGGTGGCCACCCAGCGCAGGCCTTCCCCGAGGATTTCCAGCGGGCTCACCACCACGTCCCAGCTGTTCCAGCGCAGGAAACGCCCGGCGTAGATTCCGAAGCCGCTCAGCACGGCCATCGCGCCCACGAAGAGCCAGCCGTGCGGCCAGCCGTAGCGGTGCGCGACCATGCGCTGCATCAGGAACAGCGAAAGAAATCCGAGCACGAAGCCGGTGAAGGCGAACAGCAGAATGAGGACGAGATCCGGCCAGTAGGCGCGATGAAGCCTTGGCCCGAGATGAATGAGGTCCGTGAGAATGTAGGGCGCGTTCGGAAAAAAGAAGAACCAGCCCACGGCCGCGCCGCCGAAGGCCCAGCGGCGCGGGCGTCTGTTCTGTTCCTGCCAGCAGGCCACGAGCGCGAAGAGGAGCGGCAGCCAGGCGAGGAAGAGGTTCCACACGAGGTACAGCTGGTGATGATGGCCGAGCAGCACCATCCGCGCGCCCAGCAGGGCCGAGCTGGCGCAGGAGGCGAAGATGAGCAGCGCAATCGGCAGCAGCAGGGAGGCATTCAGGTAGTGATTGTGTTTCATGGGGAGGCCGGCGAATGGCAGGAGCGAGCGGCTCAGGCCTTGTCGAGTTGTTCAAACCAATGTTTCAAGAAGAACTTTTTCTGGACGGGCAGGAAGGTGTCCGACTTGCCGACGATGGGACGAAGCGCGGTGCTCATCTGCACCATCACGAGGAGAAAGATGGTGACCCAGACGCGCAGCCCGGCGGGCCTGCCGCTCAAGTGCGCGAATCCTTCCGACAGGAAACGAATCCCGAAATACGTCGCGATGCACCAGAAGGTGAGGTGCAGCGCGCCCATCGCGGCGAGCGATTCGGTGGATTGCGAGAAGACCCACGCCACCGGCGCGAAGCCCACCAGCAGGACGGTCATCAAGGCGAGCAGCCCGGCGATCATGCCGATGACTTCGATCAGCCGGGCCTGCGTTCCGCTCAGACACGAGAAGATGTAGAGGCTCGGCAGACAGATCACGGCGGAGATGACGAGGCCCAGGGCAATCTTCACCGGCGCCGCCCAAAGCTGCGCGCCCATGCTGAAGGTGCCGACCACCACGCCGTAAACAAGGCTGCAGGTGACGGCGATCAGAAGCAGCGCGACGATGACGTGTCCCGCGCCCGGCTGCCGGAGCTGATACAGGACGCGGCGCGGATTTCGCAGGAGGGATTCAACGGCCGCGATGGGGCCGCGGATCATCTCGCGCTCGGACGGATCGCCACCCAGTGGTCGCGGGCCGGGCGATGAGGAGGGTGAGGGACCGGCTGGCAGCGCGGGTGGAACAGGTGGCGGCATTGGATTGGAGTCGTTCATGGCATGGAGGCGTTGAATTCAGTCACGGAAGGAACAGGTGCTTGAAAGCGCGGAAAAGAGATTCGTAAAAACTGCCCTCGAAGGGATTGGCGCGAAGGAATTGAACGGGCAATCCCGGCGAGCCGACGAACGGACGCATGATCCAGGCAAGCTGGCTGCCGAGCAGCAGATTGCCCGCGAGCCAGGCGAAGAGAACTTTTCGCGCGGCGCCCGCGCTGCCGGCGAGTTCCCGGAGCAATTGGAGAAGGCGGACGTTTGCCGCAATGCCGGCGAAGGCAATGACCGTGGTCTCGCAGACGAGAACGAGGCTGTGCGCGCCGGCGTTCGTGCTGGCCCCGGCGGCCAGCGGCGGCGTGTTCCAGATGAGAAACGCCAGCAGCGGGCTGAACGCGCCGAGGATCGCCGCCGCGATGGTGAAGCTCACCAGTACCGCCAGGAGCGATTGACGCAGGTTAAGCTGGATGCCCAGGAGCGGCGCGAGCATCGCGTTCAGCAGGCCGTTTCCCAGGCTCGTCACGAGGAGAATGAGCGGCAGCTTGAGCGCGGTGAAGAGCGCCTGCAGCGGGTCGCGCCACGAGCCCACCGCCGCGCCAAACAAGCCGGCACCGCCGAATATCACCGCGAGATAAAGCAGCCAGCGCCGCGCGTCCGAGTCCTCGATGGCCGCGCGTCCCTGCGCCACGCTTCCTCGCAGAAGCCCCGGCACTTCGGCACCAAACGACAGTCCTGTGGCGCGCATGGTCGTGGAATGTGAATTGGAGCTGCGGGCGCGTTGTCTGGTTCAAACGCCGGCGGGCTGGAGTTCGCTCCGCAGGCTCGCCGCCAGCCTGGCTTGAAACGCCGCAAAATCCGCCAGCCAGCGCTCCACGCTCAAGATCGTTTCGTCGGGCGTGGAAGTGCCGGCGGTGATGCCCACCGTGTCGTCTTCGTTGAACCAAATGGACAGCAGCTCGGCCGCGGACTGCACATGATGCACGCGGTCGCAAAGCCGTGAACAGGTCGCCACCAGTTCCCGCGTGTTGTTGCTGTGGGCCCCGCCGATCACGATGACAACAGAACATTGCCGGGCGAGTTCAACGGCGGCGCTCTGCCGCTGTTTGGTCGGCTGGCACACGGTGTCCACGAAACGAACCTCCGATTGCGGAAAGCGCTCACGAATCAAACCGGCCAGACGCTGGACTTTCTCGATGGGCTGCGTCGTTTGCGCGACAATGCCGATGCGGGAATGCCGGGTGAGGTTGCCGATATCGGCCTCCTCCAGCACCACATCGAACTCCGCCAAATCCTCCGTCATGCCGCGCATTTCAACGTGATCGCGCCTGCCGATGAGGACCGGGTGAAATCCCTCCATCACCAGCTGTGACAACGCGCGATGCGCGTGATGCACCAGCGGGCAGGTGGCTTCAATCACGTTCAAACCGCGTTCCCGGAGCGCGTTCATGGAGCGCTCGGATGCGCCATGCGCGGTGATCATCACGTCCGCCGTCTTCACGCTGGCGACCTGGTGTTCAATTCTCACTCCTTGTTCGCGAAGAGTTTTGAGGACGGTTTCGTTATGCACCAGGTCGCCCAGGACGGTCACCGGCTGTTGTTTCGGCCGGCTGAGGGCCAGGGCGATGGCGTCGCGGACGCCGAAACACATGCCGAGGTGGGTCGCACGGAGAATCTTCATAACATCGGAAGAAGGTTGGCGGTTAAAGTCGGATGACTGCGTTCTCGTTTGTCGGTTGCATTAGCTTTGCGATACAAAGTTAAAGACCAAATCGGTATCAGGGCGTTCAAACTTGAGCCTGATTATTTCGGCTTGGAGATCTGCACGATCTGTTCGAGCAGGTTGATGTAGCTGGTGAAGGCAGTGCGGCCTTCAGCGGTCAGCGCATAGCTGGTCATCTGCCTTCCACCTTGAAACGCCTTGGTCACAGCGATATAGCCAGCCTCGTGGAGGGTCCGAACATGGGCCGTGATGTTTCCATCCGTCATTCCGAGCGTGTCCCGAAGTTCCGTGAACGAGAGCTGCGGGGAGGCTGCGAGCAGGGACATGATGGCCATCCGCCCCTTTTCGTGAATGACGCGATCAAGTTGTAGAAACGGTTCTGGATTCAAGAGGCGTTCCCTCGCTTCTCTGTGAAATAAAGATAGATGCCGCAGGCCAGATGGAGCACTCCAAAGAACGTTCCCATCAGGTAATGAGCGGCCCGGACAGTTCGTATTTCCGAGGATTGCCCTCCCACGAAGAGCAATCCGCATCCGCCCAGGATGAAAATCCAGCCGAAGAGCCGCATCCGGTTCTGCATGAAAAATCCCGCCGCGTGAACAGCACAGCCGTACACGATGATCCACCCCAGCGCCAGCCAGGTCACGGTGCCCTCCGGGTTTCTCGCCACATGATACGCGCCGGCTGCGAAGCCCACAAAAAAGGCTGGCAGCAGGGCTTCCGTCACTCTTTTGGTGGGCGGCGACCAGAACGTTTCCGAATCTTTCAGCGCCTGTCGGCGCACGAGGAGGTACGCCAGAATGATGGCCAGAACGCTCACTGCGAGCCAGAAGAGGGCGAAGCTGCGCGCGGATTGAATGGCGATAAATTGCGCGGCCACCGTGGCGGCAATCCCGGCGATCCCGCTCACCATCATGACCGGCGCTAGCGCGCGACGGTAGAGCGCCGAACGCTCCATCAGAGTGCGGATGATCTGGAGATGGTCGGAAGCCTGATTCGTTTCCATGCACTTACTCTGCATTGCAAAGTTTATGGAATCAAGGCGTTAAACGGGCCAAATCTGTTCCGCGTGAACCGGTGTGGGCCATTCAAAAGCCTCACGCTCGCGCAAAGTCACCTTTTCCCGCGCAACCTTGTGACGCCGCCGGGGTTTGCTAGACTCAGAAGCGCGATGACCACCGTCCCGGATCCAGATGCCGCCCTGATGCTGCGCGTGAAGCAGGGCGATGCGTCCGCTTTTGAGGAATTGGTGGAGAAGTACAAGCAGCCCGTCATGAACCTCGTTTACCGCACGCTGCCCGATGCGACGGAGGCGGAGGATCTGGCGCAGCACGTCTTCCTGCAGGTTTACAAGTCCGCGCATCGCTACGAAGTTTCGGCAAAGTTCACCACCTGGCTCTTTACCATCGCGCGGAATCTTTGCCTGAACGAAATCCGCCGCCGTTCGCGACACCCGGCTGACTCGCTCGACGAAACCTACGCCGACAATGACGAGCAGCCGATCCGGCAGGTGGAGGATGCGAAGACCTTCTCGCCGCCCGACACGATGCTCCACGGCGAGCTTGAGGATAAAATCGAAGAGGCGCTCGCCGGGCTGCCGGAGAAACAGCGCACCGCCATCCTCATGTGCCGCGGGGATGAATTGTCCTACGAGGACATGGCGAAAATTCTCGAATGCTCCGTGTCGGCGACGAAATCGCTGATTCATCGCGGGCGCGAAACGCTCAAACAGAAGCTGAAACCTTATCTGCGAACCGGCGCCTGGAAGGAGAAATGACGGAACAACTTTCGTCCGGGTGCGGGTTTAGAAAGTGAGAACAACATGAACGAGTCCGAATATCAGTCGCTCCTCGAACAAAGCTGGCGCCGGCCGCTGACGGTCGAGGAGCAGGCGCGCCTTGGTGCCTGGCTGGCCGCGCGGCCGCAGGCGCAGGCGGATGCCGAGGCTGAACTGGCGTTGACGCAGTTGCTCGGGCAGCTCCCGAACGCGCCCGTCGCATCGAACTTCACATCGCAAGTCATGCAGGCCGTCGCCCGGGAACAGGCCGCGCGGGCGCGCCAGCCTTCCTTCGCGGAAACCATCAAACGCTGGCTGAAGGTGCCCGCGCCGCGTCTGGCGTGGGCGCTCGGGCTTGTCGCGCTGGGCTGGCTCGGCATTCACCAGCATCAGGCAAATGTCCGCGAGGACATGGCCAAGGGTCTGGCGGTGATGGCCAATGTCGCCTCCTTGTCGGACCCGTCGGCTTTGCAAGATTTCGAAGCCATCCGCCGTCTCGGCACGAGTGAAGACGACGAGCTCTTCGCCGTTCTCACCGCCAAGTGAACCGCGCGTATGAGCCTCACGCCTAAACAATCGCCGGTGCTCTGGAGCGTGGTGATCCTGACCGTCACAATCCGGGTGGTGACGGCCCAGACGCCCGCTCCGGCAGCGGCGACGGGCGCGATGCGCCTCCCGTCGCTCCCACAGGCATCGCCCGCCTCCGGCATCGCTTACTTCCGCGAGCTGCTCTCCGCCAAATCCGACGAACGCGAAAAGCTCCTCGGCGGCAAGCCGCCCGAAGTCCGGGATTTTCTGCTGAAGAACATCAGCCGTTACGAAGCGCTCGATCCTGAAGAACGCGAGCTCCGGCTGCGGACGATGGAGCTGCGCTACCACGTCACCGCCCTGCTCCGCGCGCCAGCCACGAATCGCGTCCAACGCCTCGCGACCGTTCCCGAAAATTTGCGTCCGCTGGTCGAAGATCGCCTGAAGTATTGGGACACTCTCTCTCCATCGGAGCAGAAGCTCGCCCTGCAAAACGAACTCGCGGAGCGGGTGTTGATGGGCGGGATCAGCCCCGCCGCGCGCCCTCCCAGACCGCCGGCGAACCCGCCACACCCAAGTCAGGTGGTGCAGATCGAAAAGCAGCTCGTCCGCTGGCAAAGCCTGCCGGAAGCGCGCCGCGAGCAGATTCAGAGCAGCTTCAACAAAATCTTTGAGTTCAGTGATGAAGAAAAGGCGAAGGCCCAGCTGCAATCGCTGCCGCTCAGCGTGGAGGAACGTGAGCTGATGGAGAAAACCATCGCCGACTTCAAGAAGCTTCCGGTGCCCGCCCGGCTGATGTGCATCCGCAACTTCCCGAAGTTCGCCGAGCTGTCCGCCGCGGAACGCCAGCAGTTCCTCTCCAACGCGCAGGAATGGCAGAAGATGTC
>JBDHQG010000251.1:0-6455 GCA_039806925.1 Limisphaerales bacterium | reverse complement strand
ACCTGCGGCGCGGCCTGCACGTAGCCGAGACGCCAGCCGGTGATCGAATACGTCTTGGAGAGCGAATTGCAGGTGATGGTTCGCTCGAAGGCACCGGGCAGCGCGGCGAAGTATTCGTGCCGGCGCGGCTCGAAGACGATGTGTTCGTATGGCTCGTCGGTGATTACGAACGCATCGTGCTGTTCCGCGAGCTGGAGAATCTCCATCAGTTCGTCGCGCGAGAAGACCTTGCCGGTGGGGTTCGAGGGATTGCAGACGACAATGGCCTTCGGCTTCTGTTCAAAGGCGCGCGTGAGTTCGTCGAGGCAGAAATCAAAGTTTGGCGGGCGCAGCGGCACGTAGATCGGTTGCGCGCCGGAGAGAATCGCGTCCGCCGCGTAGTTCTCGTAGAAGGGCGAGAAGACGATGACTTTGTCGCCCGGATTGCACGCCGTCATCATCGCCACCATCATGGCCTCCGTGCTGCCGCAGGTGACGACGAGATGTTCGTCCGGATGGATGGCGACGCCGCTGAAGCGCGTGATCTTCCGCGCGAGCGCCTCCCGGAAACGCGGCGCGCCCCAGGTGACGGCGTATTGGTGATGCGGCCCGCGCGTGGCGCGTTCGAGCGCGACAAGGAGTTCCTCCGGCGGATCGAAATCCGGGAAGCCCTGCGCGAGATTGATCGCACCGTGGCGATTCGCGAGCCGGGTCATTCCGCGAATGACGGACTCGGTGAAGACATTCAGTCGGGAGGCGGTTTCCGGCATGGGATGAACAGGGCGGAACGTTGTGCGCGCGGCGGGTGATTTCTCCGTGAAACGGCGCGGCTAGATCGGGTCCACCTGGATGCCCTGTTTGACGAGCCACTTGCGGGCCTTGTCGATCTCCGCGGCTTCACCGGCGAGTTCGATGGCCATCAAGCCCATCTCCGGCGTGACGTTGGCGGTGCGGATGTCGAACACGAGATCGAACTTGCGGCTCATCTCGTACACGATCGGGCGGCGGACCGTCTTCGCGTCAAAGGTGAGCCAGTAACGTTTGGATTCTTTTGCCATAAAGCGGCGACAGGTATGTACGAACGGTGTGCCGGGGTCGAGAACTGGATATTCCGCGCGGGTTGCCGGCACCAGCGGATGACTGGTTGTCAGATCTAAAGGAATGACTGGAAATTCATGCCGGCACCCGGCTTGGAGCCATTTGCCCGGGGCTGGTTTGTCTTGTAGTGTCACGGCGTGTTCCGCCTGGTGAAGCCCTTTGTGCCGTGTATGGCACTGACATGGTTCGCATTGATCCATTTCGGCGACATCAGTGTGCGGGCAAATGGAACTGCGGTCGTTGACCTGGAAGATGGCCGCTTCAGTTACGAAACCCGGTGCGCTGGGTGTCATGGCAATGAGCCGCTGAACATTCGAAGGGGGCCGAGCATTTCCGAACTGCAGGGAAGAAGCAGCGGTGAACTGAGCCACGGCGGCGGCCAGCTTCCCTACGCAGGCGTGAATCTGACCAACCTGGCGGCTTATTTCTCAAGTGCTGATACAAACCGGTATCTGCTGTCGGGCGTCGTGGTGGATGCGGAAGGCCGCGGCGTCGGGGGGGTCGAAGTTACGGTGGGCAGCGACTCAATTGGGTACGCTCCACGGGCCGCAACTTCCGCCTCCGACGGGGGCGTTCGATTCGAGGGGCTTCCCGCGGGGGATCATCAAATGGCCTGTGCCTCGCCGGTGTGGCGATTCCATCCTCAGCGGTTTGAAACCAGGACCATTCGCGCCGGCAATTCATCGAGTGGATTGTTCGTCGCCTATCGGCCGGATGCCGTGCCTCCCACCGCATTTCCGCCGGCCAGCATCATCCGGGTGCATCCTCAAGGGGACGATCAGTCGAACGGAAGAGCATGGGCCGCCGCCGTTCGGACGATCAGCGCGGCGTTGCTCATCGCGCCGCCGGGATCACAGATCTGGATTGCGGGTGGGACTTACCACGAGGTGCTCGATGTGCGGGGACAGCAACTTTTTGGTGGGTTTGCCGGTGGAGAGACGCGTTTGGAGGAACGCGACTGGGTCCGGCATCCGAGTGTTGTGGATGGCGACCCTGTTGAGTTGAGCGAACTCGGCATGGTGCCAAACTCGGTCGTCACCCTGTCGGGCGAACCCGGAGGAACGGCGCGGTGCGACGGCTTGTTCGTGGTGAATGGCCTGGGTGATTTCGGGGGAGGAATCCGGGTGGCGCCCGGCAGCGCTGCGGTGATCGACCATTGCTCGGTGCTCGGGAATCAATCCGTGTACTCGGGCGGCGGCATTTTCTGTGACCAGACGGCGGCTCTCAAACTGGCCCACTCCGTCGTGAAAGGAAATGCCAGCGGCCTCGGGGGAGGCATCCACTGCGCATTTGATTCGGTGGTGGAACTCACCGACAACCTCATCGCGGCGAATCATGCGACGACAACGGCAGGAATCTATGCGGATGGCTTCGTGGCCCGGATGGTGAACAACACGGTGGTTCAGAATGTCAACGATGACGGCTCGGGGACGATTGTGGAATGGGACGGCTCGGGGACGAATATCAACAACATCGTCGCCTTCAATTCCGGCGGCATCGACAGCCTCGGAACACCAGACGGGTGGAATCACAACGCGGTGTTCTGGAATACGAACTTTGACTGGGTGAATCTAACTCCGGGCGCGACTGATGTTCTGGGTGATCCACATTTTCGCGACTCTGCGCGTGGAGATTATCGACTGCGCCCGGATTCACCGTGCCTTGATTCGGGAAACGACGCCCAGTCGACGTTGGACTCGACCGACCTTGCCGCGGCCTCGCGCCGAAGCCGTCGTCACATCGACATCGGTGCTTACGAACTTCCCGGGCCATCGCTCTCAATCGAGCGCCGCGCTTCTGATATTCAGGTTCGCTGGCCCGCGGATGAAACCGGCTTCTTGTTGGAGAGAGCGCCTGGAGCCAGTTCCCTGAACTGGATCACGACAGGTAATCCTGCGCGTGACGGGGACCAGTGGCTTGTGACACTCCCGAAGTCATCGGGCACCGAATTCTACCGGTTGCATCAGTGACTCCATTTGGGCGGGATGCGCCGTCTTCGTGCAAGTGGTGCGCGCGGCGGGGGTTGAACCCACAACCTTCGGCTCCGGAGGCCGACGCTCTATCCAATTGAGCTACGCGCGCACTCGTGCGCGGCGGTTCGGAAACTAGCCAAGCACCATCGCTTCGGCAATCAGTTTGTGTCCCGCGCTCGTTCATCGAACTGCCCGGGAGCAAGGCGGTGAACCGGGTGCTGAAGTTTCACCTCGGATGGCACCGAAGAACACGGATACGCTGGTCAAGCTGATCGCTTGTGAGTCGGAGCCGTCATCGTTTCGACTCTCACTCTCTTGTCCGTGTGCGTTTGAGTTCTTCCGTGGTCTCCCCATTCAGCCCCAGAATTTTGGATGAAATCTTTCCGCGATTCGTCCATCCTCGTTTCCATAAGCCCAACAGATCGCGCGTGCAGCGCGTCTTTGCTATGGATCAACCAACCCGTCGCGGCCCGCGTGGCACCGGTTTCAGGAACGAAACCTGTCGGGCGTTTGCCCTCAAGCTTTGTCGGCGACTCGTCCTTGGCTTCGTTTTATTCCACGTTCTCCTGGCCGCGCGCCCGTGCGCGGTGCGTGCGGCGGAGGCGAAGAAGATCGCTGGCGAATTTCCCCCGGCGGCTGGAGCGGCGGTGGATTTTACGCGCGACGTCCAGCCGTTGTTCACGAAGCATTGCGCCAGCTGCCACGGCCCGGAGAAGCAAAAGAGCGGGCTGCGGCTGGACGCGAAGGCGGCGGCTTTTAAGGGCGGCGATTCCGGTCCGGCGTTCATTGCGGGGAACAGCGCGGAGAGTCATTTGATTCAGCTTGTCTCGGGTCTTGATCCGGACAAGGTGATGCCGCCGAAGGGCGAGCGATTGACGGCGGCACAGGTCGGTTTGCTGCGCGCGTGG
Source organism: Limisphaerales bacterium (assembly GCA_039806925.1). GTDB lineage: Bacteria > Verrucomicrobiota > Verrucomicrobiia > Limisphaerales > JADJPG01 > JADJPG01. The sequence continues at coordinate 2,497 of JBDHQG010000251.1, read as the reverse complement.
ATTGATCAGGGTGCCGTGTGGCCGGACGACGGCAAATCCGGGCGGACGCGAAGCGGGCATTGGTCGTTGCAGCCGCTCAAGATGCCTGCCGTGCCAGCAATTGCCGGGGTGAAGAACGGTCCGGCCAATCCCATCGACGCCTTTATCGTCGCACGTTTGGCGACGAACGGTCTGGCGCTGTCGCGTGAGGCGGATCGGGTGACGCTGATTCGGCGGTTGAGTTTTGATCTGACGGGTTTGCCGCCGTTGCCGGAGGAGATCGACGCGTTTGTGGCGAGTAAATCACCGCGGGCATACGAGGAACTGGTGGAGCGCTTGCTGGCATCGCCGCATTACGGCGAGCGTTGGGCGCGGCACTGGCTGGATGTGGTTCGTTACACGGAGAGCCAGGGGTTCGAGTATGACCGGCTGCGCGATAACGCGTGGCATTACCGCGATTACGTGGTGAAGAGCTTCAACGCGGACAAGCCGTACGATCGTTTCATGAAGGAGCAGGTCGCCGGCGACGTGTTGGAGCCGGTGACGGGCGACGGCATCGTGGCGGCGAGCCTGCTGGTGTGCGGTCCGTGGGATGAAGCCGGGAGTTCGCAGGCGAACGTGACGCAGCGGGCCATCACGCGCGAAGAGGAGATGGAAGATTTGGTCGGCACGGTCGGGCAGACGTTCCTCGGGCTCACGGTGAACTGCGCGCGTTGTCACTCGCACAAGTTCGACCCGATTCCGCAGGAGGAATATTTCCGCATCAAGTCGGTCTTCGACGGCGTGAAGCACGGCGAACGCGGCATCGCCAGTCCTTCGGAGGTGAAGTCGCGCGAGGAAACGAGCGAGCGGTTGAAGCGCGAGATGGCCGACGCGCAGGATCGTGTGTCGCGCCTGGAAGCCGACGGCTGGAAACGCGCGGCGGCGAAGCGGACGACGCGGGCGAAGGAAGCCGGCCCGCGGGCGTTCCTGCGCTGGGATTTCGACGATGTGAAGCGGCACAGCGCCGCCGGGGAACTGAAGGGCGGCGCCATCATCGAGGGCGGACGGCTGAAGCTGCCGAAGGAAGGGGCTTACTTTCAGTCCGCGCCGTTGCCGGTGGAGATTCGCGAGAAGACGCTCGAAGCGTGGGTGTCGCTCGCGGATTTGAAACAGGGCGGGGGAGCTGCGATTTCGATCGAGAGCGACGATGGTCGCACGTTCGATGCGATTGTGTTCGGTGAGCGTGAGCCGCGGAAATGGGTGGCCGGCAGCAGCGGGTTCGCGCGCACGAAGGATTTGGCGGCGCCGGAGGAAACCGCCGGGCCGGGCGTGTTCGTCCACATGGCGATTGTTTATCGGGCGGACAACAGCATCGCGGTGTATCGCAACGGACAGCCGTACGGAACGTCGTACACGCCGTCGGGACAGTTGCAGCGGTTCGAGGCGGCTAAGTCTCGCGTATTGATCGGTCTGAGGCACACGGGCGGCGGACGGCCGTGGCTGACGGGAGAGATCAAACGCGCGTCGCTCTACGACCGCGCGCTGACGGATGCGGAGGTCGCGTCGTCGTTTCGTTCGTCCGGGCTGTCGATTCCGCAGGAGGAGATTCTCGCCGGCCTCACCCGTGAGCAACGCGCGCGGTGGGATGCGGCCCGCGCGACGTTGAAGCAGGCGCGCGAACTCTTGAACGAGTTGAAGCCGTTGCCGGTGTCGTATGTCGGCAAACGTGAGCAGCCGAAGCCAACCCGGCGGCTGCGACGCGGTGATGTGAAGTCACCCGAGGAAGTCGTGACGGCCTCCGGGCTTTCAGCAGTGGCGGATCTCGAGTTTGATTTCGGCCTGCCGCCGGACGCGCCGGAGGCGCAGCGACGGTTGAAGTTTGCGGTTTGGCTGACGGACGCGCGAAATCCTTTGCCGGCGCGCGTGATGGTGAACCGTGTGTGGCAATTTCACTTTGGCCAGGGGCTGGTCTCGACGCCGAACGATTTCGGCGTGAGCGGCGCGCGTCCGACGCACCCGGAGTTGCTCGACTGGCTGGCGCGCGACCTGATCGACGGCGGCTGGAGCCTGAAGCACCTGCACCGCGTCCTCGTCACGTCGGCCGCGTACCGCCAGCGCAGCGACGGCGAGGCGGGGCTGGCGGCCGACCCGGAGAACCGGCTGCTGTGGCACTTCAACCGCCGGCGGCTGGAGTTCGAGCCGCTGCGCGATTCGCTGCTGGCGGTGAGCGGCACGCTGGACCGGCGGATGGGCGGGGCGGCGGTGGACATCACGGCGGCGCCGTACCCGCCGCGGCGGAGCGTGTACGCGTTCATCGAGCGGCAGAACCTGCCGGGGGTGTTCCGGACGTTCGACCTGGCCAGCCCGGACGCGACGACGCCGCAGCGGCACGCGACGACGGTGCCGCAGCAGGCGCTGTTCCTGATGAACAGCCCGTTCGCGCTGGCGCAGGCGAAGGCGTTCGCGGCCCGGCCGGACGTGGCGGGGCTGAGCGACGAGGCGCGGATCGACCGCATGCACGAGCTGGCGTACGGCC
>JBDHQG010000250.1:0-6460 GCA_039806925.1 Limisphaerales bacterium | reverse complement strand
ACCTCTCCATCTTCGACTTCATCGCCGTCAGCGGCTCGACCGAGAACCGCGTCATCGAATACGTCGATCATCTCCACGAGCACTTCCTCGATCCGGTCACGATGCGTAACGGCTGTTACCTCCCGCCAAACCGCCCCGGCTACAGCATCGAGATGAAGCCTGAGTCACTCGCGCAATACGAGTTCCCCAACGGCCCGGCCTGGAAACGCTGATGGAGTGCGCCCGTCCCCGGGCGCAGAAGCGCACGCTCCTCGACACGCTGAATCAACTTCGGCATCATGGACCAAGCCATCTTCCTGCGGCCGGGACGGCCGCACTCCGGGGAACGCAGTCACTCATAAATTTCGTACACCGTTCCTTCCAGCACGAACTGCACGCTATTCCCGAGCGCGAGCCACGCCTGCGCTTTCGGATGCTTCTTCTGCAAGTCGAAGTATTCAGCCGACGCGAACTGCACGCGGACCTTCTTCGCCTTCTCGAACTTCTGCGCGTCCGCATCCACCCACTGCGATTGGTTTTGGAAGAACGTCTTGCCCGCCACGAACCGGCTCTGCTGCGCGTATTGTTGCGCCGCGAATTCGAGCGTCACTGGTTTGCCCGCAGACGCCGGGGCCGCGGGTCCAGTGGCCGCGCCGGCGTAGCGACGCAGCGGCATCGTCTGCGCCGGCTCCGCTGCTTTGAACGCATCCACATTCCCCTCCTGAATCGCCAGCGACGGCGCATCGGCTTGCTTCAGTCGGTTGTAGGATTGCGAACTCGCCACGGCGCGTCCGCCGGATTTGTCCTTCATGAAAAAGCTGTAGTTCTCCCGTGCTTCGCGCAGTTGCTCCGGATCGCTCATCTGCAACGTGCGCAGGTTCGAGGTCACGCCGCGCCGCGTCTCGTCCTCGGTAATCAGGTAGGCAGTGTAAGGCGTCACGATGCTGTATTTGCGCGCGAGCTCCACGACTTCGTCCTTCACTTCCTTGCTCTCGCCACGCAGACGGATCTCATCGAGCAAGTAACCCACGCGTCGTGTCGCCCACAGTCGCGGGATGAACTCATGGTCGTTCGCCTCGTCGAGGAACTTCACGTCCTGCGCGAACTTCTTTATCTCGCCGTTCACCGTGCCCTCGATTTGAATCGCGCCGTCGCCCTTGCCTGAGTAACGCCCGACGAGCACGAGCTGTTCGCCCTTGAACAAGTCCGGCACCGGCGACGGATACAGCTTCGCCACGCGCACGGATTCCGGGAACGTGATCTTCGGACTGGCCAGCACCGGCTCCTTGATCTTGCTGAAGAAGCCCGAAACCTTCACCTCGATGTCTTCGTCCGGCAGCACATACTGGCTCACCGCGCGCGTTTCCTCCGCGATTTTGTCGAGCATGTGGGTGTTCACATCGTGACCGATGCCAAAGCAGAACACGCGCACGTTCCCGCCGCTCGCGCGCGTCGCGTTCGCCACAATGTCGTCCTCCTTCGTGTTGCCCACCGTCGGCAAACCGTCCGTCAGAAAGATCACGAGGTAAGGCCGGTCACCCTTCGCGGGCCGCGCCGCCAGCGCCTTGTCGAGCGCATCATAAATCGCGGTACCACCAATCGGCTTCAAACCTTTGATGAACTCCTGCGCCTTCGTCCGGCTTTCCTTCGAGACCGCGTTCAAGGAACTGAACAACGGCTCCACTTCCGTCGCGAAGCGCAGAATCTCGAAGCGATCCTCCTCGTTCAAATTCTCCACGCAGAATGCCAGCGCCTTCTTCGCCTGCTCCAGCTTCGCGCCCGCCATCGAGCCCGACGTATCGAGCACGAACATCACGTCCTTCGGAATCACCTTCGTGTGCTTCACCTCCGCGCCCGGTGACGCGAGCAAGACGAAGTAGCCGTCCTCGCCCGCGGTCTTGTAAGTCAGCAAATTCAGCCCGATGTCATCCTGCTCCTGCGCGAAGAAGAGCTGGAAGTCCGAATCCGGCTGCACCTCGCGCGCCTCGTAGCCGACCACCGCCTTGTTCCCGCCGCTGCGCTTGATCTCCACCTTGTGACTCGGCGAATAGATCGACTTGAGCGGACGCTTCGTTTCGAGCTCGACCTTCAGGCTCACGTTCTTCACCGGCTTCGCGGAGAACTTGTCCGTGTTCATCGGCAGGACAAAGTTCACCAGCCCGCTGTCCGCCTTGAGCAACTGCGAATAGGAAAGCGTGATGCGCTTCCGCCCGTTCGCCTCGATCGGGAAGATGCGGACCTTGAACAAATCGCGCCCGGCGTATTCGAGCAGCGCGGGATCCTTGAGCCGACGCACGATGTCCTCGTAAATGCCGCGCGCCTTGTCCGCCGCCAGCAGCTCGGCCTCCACCGGCTTGCCGTTGATCTCCATGGTGAACTTGTTGATCTGCGCCCCCTTCGGCACCGGGAACAGGAACGTGCCTTCAAGCTGGCGCGGGTTCGGATTGTAAAACTCCTGCTCGATGACCGTCGTCGCGAGCTGGTCCTTGATGCGCACATCGGCCTTGGTGAACGTCGTTTCGAGCGCGGCCCAGACGGGTCGCGCGGGCGGGCGGGGCGGAATCGGTTCCGGCGGCACAATGCGCGGCGGCGGTCGGCGCCAGAAATCCTCCTCGTGAATAATGATGAGGCCGGACGCCGACGCGGACGTGGAGACAACCAGCCAACCCAGCAGAAGCCAAAGCATGCGTTTCATGGTGAGTTGGACGGGAGGCGCGGAGAAATGCTCCCGCCGATGTGTCCGCCGCGATCTTTCGCGCCCCGGCGGGGCGAATGAATCGGAGCGCGTCACCATGCGCCCTTTCAGGGCGCGAACGGTTTGGCCATCGGTCCCGGTGGGCGCGTTCCGCTGCGCTGCACTTCCCACCGGCTACCGTCATTCGCACCTCCGGTGCGTATCCGACGCAATCGCGCGCATTATCCACCACCTTTCCCATTGCCGCCCGGACTTCGCCCGATAGATTTCGCCGCATGGCAAAGAATTACTGGCTCGTGAAGTCCGAGCCCGAAGCTTACTCGTGGGACACCTTCGTGAAGGACGGCAGGACGGCGTGGACCGGCGTCCGCAATTTCCAGGCGCGAAACAACCTGCGCGCGATGAAGAAGGGCGACCTCGTGGCGTTCTACCACAGCGTGACGGACAAGCAGATCGTCGGGCTCGCGAAGGTGGACAAGGAGGCGTATCCCGACACCACCGCCAAGGAAGGTGACTGGTCCTGCGTGGATCTCGTCCCCGCCAAGCCGCTCAAGCAGCCCGTGACGCTCGCTGCCATCAAAGCCGACAAGGCGCTTTCCGAGATGGCGCTGTTGAAACAATCCCGCCTCTCCGTCACCCCGCTGACTGCGACGCAATTCGAACGCCTGCTCGAACTCGCCGGGAAGTGAACCGTAGCCGCCGAGGTCACGAGGCGGACAGCGCCGGTTGCTCCCTCAATCCACCTCGTCACCTCGGTGGCTACGGTGGGCCGGTGGCGTGACGCGCCTGCCGTTTCAGTCCGGCTGCGCGACGACGTGGCTCACGATCCTCCCGTTCCGCCGGCAGGTGCGCGCGCAGAAACTCCGGCTTCTCCGTCCGCCCGGCACGTTGCCAATCGCGCCAGAGCGTTTCAGCGGCGAGCTTGGGGTCGAGGCCCAGCTCAGTGGTGAGGAACTGGAAGAGCAATTCCGCCAGCCGCGCGAGCGCGATGGAATCGGTGCGGCGTATCTGTGAGTAAAGCCAGTCGCTCCAGCGGAGGAACGCGGCGAAGGGTGAAGGTAGGACAGGCATCTTGCCTGTCCCGAGATTCAAAGAATCGTTCGAGCTCTCATCTGTTCGAGTTGCGGACGGGAGAACGCTCTTGGTTCCGGACAGGCTGGAAGCCTGTCCTACCGGGCTCCAAATCAACGGCGTCGTCTCGACGAAGTTCCCGCTGTTGCCGACGAGGTCCCAATACTTCGCGAAGCGGCGCATCCGTTGCATCGTGGCGAAATCGATCAGCTTGTTCTGAAGAATCTCATAGGGCGGATGCGGATTGTAGCGCATCTGCCATTCGGCATCGTGACGGATGATGGGCGTGCCGCGCAGTCGCTTGAGGATGCCGACCTGAATCTCCTGCGGCCCGAGCGCGATGAGGCGGTCGAAACCCGCGCCGAAGCTCTCGATGGTTTCGCCGGGCAGGCCGACGATGAGGTCCGCGTGGATGTGAACGCCCGTCGAGCTGCGCAGGAAATGGAAGTTATCCTCGAGCCGGCCGAGATCTTGCCGCCGGCTGATCAACTCGCACACGTCGTCGTTGAAGGACTGGATGCCGACCTCGAACTGGAGCGCGCCGGGCGGAAACTTCGCGATGAGTTCGCGCAACGCATCGGGCAGGCGGTCCGGAATCATCTCGAAGTGCAGGAAGAGATCCGGCCGATGGCGGTCGAGAAAGAACTGGAGGAACGCGCGGCTGACGTTGAGGTTCAGGTTGAAGGTGCGATCGACGAACTTGAAATTCTTCACGCCGCGATCGAGCAGGCGCTGAAGCGCGGCGAGCATCTTGTCGAGCGGCGCCTGGCGCACCGGGATGTCGAGCGAGCTGAGACAGAATTCGCAGGTGAACGGGCAGCCGCGCGACGCCTCGACATAGATGACGCGATGCGCGATGTCCTGCTCGGTGTAGAGATCGTAGGGCAGCTCCAGCCTGCTGAACTCCGGCAACGGCGCGGCCAGGATCTTGGTCGCGGGCTTTTCACCGATCAGAAGCTGGCGGCAAACTTCGGCGAACTTCAGATCCGCCTCGCCCGTGATCACGTAGTCCGCCAGCGCGATGATCTCCTGCGACTCCGTTTCGTAGCTGACTTCAGGTCCGCCGAGAATGACGATGACTTCCGGGCGCACGCGTTTGATGGCGGCGATGACTTCGGTGGTTTCGGTGACGTTCCAGATGTAAACGCCGAACCCGAGAATCTTCGGCTCCCGCGCGAGGAGGGCTTCGGCGATATCGAGCGGACGCTGGTTGATGTCGAACTCCGCGATTGCGGCGGACGGCTTCAACTCGCCGAGATTGGCCATGAGGTAGCGCAAGCCAAAGGCGGCGTGAATATACTTCGCGTTGAGCGTCGTGAGGACGATGTCCGGCATCGGCGCAGAGCGTAATGCGGAATGCGTGAAGCGTGAATGGGAAATCCTCCCCAGGTGGGGAGAGACTCCGTCGAGCCCTGATCAAACCTTGAGGCTGGCTGCTGGCTGGAAACGTGAATATGGGAAGCCAACAATAAGCTCCCGCTCTTGACGCTTCGCCGCAAGCTTTCAGCCGAAGAGGATCGTTGGTCTGATCAGGGCTCAACAGAGTTTCGCCCCACCGTTACGAACAATTTCGTGACCTGCACAGCGGCGCTTTGTAGTTTCGGCGCATGTCACCGCAACCCTCGACGTCGCTGATCGATTGATGTCTGCCGCCGCGCCTTATCTCGAAGTCCGCGCCGTCTCGAAGCGCTTTACCGGCGTGCGCGCGCTGCATCAGGTCAGCCTCACGCTCGGGCGCGGCGAAGTGCTGGCGGTCATCGGCGAGAACGGCGCAGGCAAGAGCACGTTGATGAAAATTCTCGCCGGCGTGCAGGAGCCGGACAGCGGGGAAATCCTCGTCGAGGGTCGGCCCGTGCGCATCGACAGCGTGCGCGCCGCCGAGCACCTCGGCATCGCGCTGATTCATCAGGAGCTGAACCTCGCGGACAATCTCGATGTCGCCTCGAACATCTTTCTCGGACGCGAACCGCGCCGCGGTTGCTTCGTGGATCGCGGTCGGGTGCGCGAGGAATCGCGGAAGTTCCTGGAGCAGGTCGGGCTCGATTGCGCGCCGCGCACGCTCGTCAGCACGTTGTCGCTCGGCCGCCAGCAGCTCGTGGAAATCGCGAAGGCGCTCAGCACGAACGCGCGGGTTCTCATCATGGACGAGCCGACCTCCAGCCTCAGCCAGCACGAGACCGAGCAGCTCTATCGCGTGGTGAAGGAACTGCGTTCGCGCGGCGTGAGCATCGTCTATATCTCGCATCGGCTCGGCGAAGTGAAGGAACTCGCGGACCGCGTCGTGGTGTTGCGCGACGGCGAGAACGCCGGCGAATTGCAGCGCGACCAAATCAATCACGACGCGATGGTGAAGCTGATGGTGGGACGCGATCTTGTGATCAATCGTAGCATCCGGCGTCAGCCGGATCATTCTAGTCCGTCGAATGGAGATCAGATCCGGCTCACGCCGGATGCTACAATCGCACTGGAAGCCCGCGATCTGCGCATGCCCACCTACCCGACGCATCCGTTGAACTTCTCACTGAAGCCCGGCGAGATCGTCGGCGTTGCGGGACTCGTCGGTGCCGGACGCACGGAACTCTTGCGCGTGCTGTACGGAATCGACCGCGCCGTCGGCGGCGACATTCGCGTGGCAGGCGCGCCGGTCGCAATGCGTTCGCCGATGGACGCCATCCGCGCCGGGCTGGCGCTCGTGCCGGAGGATCGCAAGCAGCA
>JBDHQG010000249.1:0-6498 GCA_039806925.1 Limisphaerales bacterium | reverse complement strand
CCTTCCCGCCCGTATCGATCGCCTTCGGCGTGTAGGCCGCGGCAAGCACCTTCACCTCCGGAAGGATGTCCATGTCGTAGTAGATCTCGTCATCAATGTCGAAGTTCGAGATGCCCTGGGCGATGGGATGGGTGGAATCTTGAAGGTAAAGCCCGACGACGCCCTGATGATTGGTGCCGGCCATGGCCACAGTGGAACCGCCGGCGATGGCCTTGAACCAGGCGGTGTTGGTTCCGATGATGGCGGAATTGAGCGCGACCAACCCGCCGCCGCGCTTGAGGAAGCGCTCGAGATTGGCCTGGTCCAACGCGCCGATCTGGTTTCCCTGCGCCGCATACATCACGAGCACGTCGGTGACGTCCAGTTCCTCCCGCGTCGGGAAGCGCAAGGCACCGCGGACGGTGGCGCCGCGTTCCCGCAGGAGCAGGCTCCAGTCTTGGAGGAACTGGGGGTAGCTCTTGTCCTTGGCATCCTGGCCCGGGGCATTCTCGCCGGCGCGAATGAAGACGCGGAGCGGCTGGTTCTTCTGGGCAAAGGCCGGGAATGCCGTGCAAAGGACGGCCAGGGCGATGGTAAGTCTAAATTTCATTACGTTCGGCAACGGGTTTGATGAACGGAGCCAAGTGTGTCGGGTAGAGACGACGGAATCAAGGGCCGAGCCATTCAGGAAGCCTGTCGGTGAGACAGGCCGAAGGGCCGGCCCGGCTGGCGTGGAGCGGTTGTCTGGTCTCGCGGAGCGAGGCAATGAAGGTAGATCGGAGAGTCGGGAAGGTTTCGTCGCAGAGCGACGATGGAGAAGGAAATTCAATGGGATGGGCCGGCAAGCATCGCTCCGCGACGCGCCTGCGGGATGGGCCAGAGCGTGGGCTGAAGCCACTACCGTCACACCGTCGCTCCGCGACCCGGAAGGTGCGTCCAGACAAATGATTCGCCCACCGAAAACAGCGAGGAACTTTTTAATGTAGCGCAGACCTCTGAGTCTGCTGTATCGCGGGTTTCCAAACCCGCCTGCCCCCGTGGGCCGAGGCTGAGCCGATTGGAAGATCGGCGATACCGCAGGTTTGGAAACCTGCGCTGCGTCTTATTGGAAACACTCTAGCGGGCGGCCGTCCGCGTGCTGGATTCCGCGGCGGTGGTGGACACGGCTTCGCGCTTGAAATTCAACACGCGGTCAAACTGCTTGTGCGGCTTGCCGTCGATTTCCACCCAGCCCTTGATGACGAGGTCCGGGCGCACGGCGGAGCGGGGTTCAAAATCAAAATCGCGGCCTTCGGCCCATTCGAGACGGTTTTCGTCGAGTCCGCCGAACCAGTTGCCGGCGAGCTCGGGCTTGGCGGTGTCGGCGGAGGAAATGTCCAGCGGCACCCAGCCGAGTCCGGGGGCGAAGAAGTTCGGCCAGCAACGGTAGCCGGGATCGAAATCCTTGCCTTCGTTTTCGGGCTTCAACCGGCTGCCATACATTAGGCGGCACGGGATGCCGCGGGCGCGGCAGAGCGCGATGAAGAGCGCGTGCTGATCGGTGCAGCAATCGCCGGTGCCGAGCATGCATTCCTTCGCGCTGCCCAGGCAGAGGCCCTTGGGCATCGGGCCAAATTTCGAGTAGTGATCGCTCTTGTCGATCACGTACTGGAAGAACTTCCGCGCCTGGAGCACGGGGTTGGTTTCCTTGCCGGCGAGGTCATTCGCCACCTTGCGAATTTCCGGGGTTACCTCCATGTGCTTTTCATTGAGGTTCAACTCGGCGGCAAAGGCACGGGCATATTCCGGCGTCATCGGAGCGGCCTTGCTGGCGTCCGCCATGCCGCTGACCGCGCGGCGGAGGATTTTGAACTCGGTGACGATGCGGAGCGGTTTGTCGCTGGCGGACGTCTCGGCATGGAGCCAGGAACGTCCGTATTTCGTGTCGCGTGTGATGCGAAGCGAAGCCGGAGCCTCGGTGACGCGGAATTCCAAAACTTTTTGTTCGGGCCGATCTTCCGGCATCCAGAACCAGCCGCGGACATTCTTCGCGTCAGCAGGAACATCCTTCACGGCAAAGGTTTGTTTGACGGTGTAAACGCTGTCAGCCTGCGCCGGCGCGACGGCCAGCCACCCGGACAGGGCGATCAGGCTGATCCGTGCGGTGGTGCTTTGGCGGGATTGAAACTCGGAAATTTTCATAGGGACACAGGCGGGCGTTGATGGTGCGGCAGTGGTCGTTGGTTGTCTGAGATTCTGGAAGAGTAGCAGAAGTCTGTATTTTGGCTCCCATTGTGGGGCGAAACTGCCCTTGGGAGGGGCGAACTGGCGATCAAATACTGCAACCTGCGTTTTTGCCTGCGGCCCAACGGGAAAACGGTTCCGGCCTTGGCTGAAAGATGGTTGAAATCGTTGGGGGATGGCGCTTCCTGCTTTACCAGTTGACGCTCTGGATTGACGCCCCGTAAGGTAACCGCCAATTACTGGCCGGGCCAATTCAGACCCCGCGGACAGGACCATTTATGCCCGAAGGATACTGCGTTAAGTGTAAAGCCAAGAAGGAAATCTCGGATGCCGTGGAAGAAACCATGAAGAACGGTCGGAAGGCCATCAAAGGCAAATGTCCGACGTGTGGCACCGTGATGTTCAAGATCCTTGGCGGGAAGGCCACACCTCCCGCTCCGCCGTCCAGCCCGTCCAGCTGATTGCTGTACCGTCTCATTATGTCCCAACAACTCGCCTACGTCATCATCACTCCTTACACCCTGTACAAGTCCCGTACAGGCGGCATCCTTGCCCGTCTCATCACCCGCACCGGCCTTGAACTGGTGGGCGCCCGCATGTTCGCGCCCAGCCAGGAGCTGGTGCAGAAATACTCCGAGGCCGTCGTTTCCGCGAACGATCCCCAGGATCGCCGCATTCAAGAGCTCATCCGGGATTACATTCTCAAGAACCTTTCACCCGACCCGAAGACGGGCCGCCGCCGCCGCGTGATGATGCTTCTCTTGCAGGGCGAAGACGCGGTCCGGAAAGTTCGCTCGGTCGTCGGCAACATCAGCGCCGAACGTCGCGGCGGCGAAACCATCCGCGACACCTACGGCGATCTGATTCTCGACGAGGCGGGCGGGGTTCGCTATTTCGAGCCCGCTGTGCTGGCGGCCCCCAACATTGAGGAAGCCCGCGTGAAGGCCAAGCTCTGGGCGGACTACTCCGACGCCGACGGCGGCGTGGTCGAAAACACCATTGGCTACGCGACCGGCGAAGTTCCCCAGCGCACCCTCGTCCTCATCAAGCCGGACAACTTCCGGTTCCCCACCGGACGTCCCGGCAACGTCATCGATTTCTTCTCGCGCACCGGCCTGTTCATCGTGGGCATCAAGGTCCACCGTTTCAGCGTGGCCGAGGCGATGGAATTCTACGGCCCCGTTCGCGAAGTGCTTCGCACGAAGCTGAAGGACGTGGTGGGCGGCAAGGCCAGGAGCGCTCTCGAAAAGGAACTCGGCTTCGCGCTGGGTCCGAACGAAGTCAAACAGCTCGGCGAGCTGCTTGGGCCGGCATTTGGCGACAACCAGTTCGACAACATCGTGAAGTTCATGTCCGGCTCCACGCCCGGCGAATGCGAAGAATCCAGGCGCGGCAATCCGGGCTCGGAGAAGTGCATCGCGCTGGTTTACGAAGGCGTGAACGCGGTGAACAAGATTCGCGATGTCCTTGGGCCGACCGATCCTTCCAAGGCGCCGCCCGGATCGATCCGCAAGGAATTCGGCTCGAACATCATGGTCAACGCCGCGCACGCCAGCGACGCGGAAGACAACGCCAAACGCGAGTTCGGCATCGTCAAGGTGGGTGAGAACACCTTCAAAAAGGTCGTCGAGGAGTTCTACGGGAAGTAACCCGCCGCTTCTCCTGTTCTTTTCGAGCCGTTGGTTTATGCCAGCGGCTCTTTTCGTTGTACTCAGACGCAGGAAGAGCGGACACAGAGTTTCAACCACGGATGGACACAGACAAGAGGAGAAAGGCAGACACGAATTCCACGAATGTTCACGAATTTGGGTTTTTGCCTTCGTGTTAATTCGTGAAATTGGTGTCCCTGCCCTTATCTGTGTGCATCCGTGTCCATCTGTGGTTGCCCAACTTCGCCCTCTGTTTTCACGTCCGCGCAGTCAGCGCCAGAGATCGTCGGACTTCGCCAGCCGTTCCAGGAGGCGGGCATCGGCTGCCGGAAACGGGTAGGCGCTCAACTCGTCGCGTTCAATCCACGCCAGGGCAGGGCAGCCGATGGCCTGTGGCTCATGGCGTTTCCAGGCGCATTGGAAGAACTGCAAGTGAACCGTCTTCTCCGGATAACGATGTGTGACCGACTCGATGAGCCGGCGAATCTCCACTTCGATGCCGAGCTCCTCCATCAGTTCGCGATGCAGTGTCTGCTCGAACGATTCGCCGGTTTCGCGTTTGCCGCCGGGGAATTCCCACAGCCCGGCGAGATGCCCGCCAGACGGGCGTTGAGTGATGAGCAATTTGCCGTCGCGAAACACCAGGCCGGCGCTGACCTCGATGATCTTCCCTGTTGACGGTGTCTCGCTCAAGGTCAGTCGAAGCGCGTCGGTGGAATCGGGCTACCTGCCGACGCTCTTGTAGATGAAGCCGAGTTTCTCCATCTCGGCGGGGTCGAAGAGATTGCGGCCGTCGAAGAGAATCGGATGCGTCAACGCCTTGCGCGCGCGATCCAGATCGAGCTTCTTGAACACCGGCCATTCGGTGGCAACTACCAAGGCGTCGCAACCCTCGGCCACGGCGTTCATGTCGTCCACGTAGGTGACGTTCTTGAGGATGTCCTTCGCCTTGTCCATCGCCTTCGGGTCATGCACGCGAAGGATGGCACCTTCCTTCTGCAAGCGCTGGCACAGGTCGATCGCGGGGCTGGAACGCACGTCGTCCGTGTTCTGTTTGAACGCCAGGCCGAGCACGCCGATTTTCTTGTCCTTCAACACCCACAGCGTCTCGGTGATCTTCTTGAAGAACCGCTCCATCTGTTGCGCGTTGATGCGCTGGACTTCCTTCAGCAAGGCGAAGTCGTAGCCCAGCTGGTCGGAAATTTTGATGAACGCGCTGAGATCCTTCGGGAAGCACGAGCCGCCGAAGCCGAGGCCGGCATCAAGGAAACGGCGGCCAATGCGCGCGTCCAACCCGATGCCGTTGGCCACCTCCTGCACGTTCGCGCCGCTGGCCTCGCAGATGACGGAGATGGCGTTGATGTAGGAAATCTTGAGCGCGAGGAAGCTGTTGGCAGCGTGCTTGATCAGCTCGGCGCTGTTGATGTCCGTGACCAGTACGGGGGCGACAAAAGGCTCGTAGACCTTCTGCATGGTCGCCAGGGCACGGTCGCTGTTGCCACCGATCACGATGCGGTCGGGCTTCATCAGATCTTCCACGGCGCTGCCTTCCCGCAGGAACTCGGGATTGCTGACCACATCAAACTCAACGCCCGGCTTCGCATAGCGCCGGATCGTTTGTGCCACGCGCTCGCCGGTTTTCACCGGCACGGTGCTCTTGTCCACGATCACTCGATAGCTGTCGAGGTATTGGGCGATCTCGCGCGCGACCTTTTCGATGAAGCTCAAGTCCACGCTGCCATCCGGCTGCGGAGGCGTGGGCACGGCGATGAAGAGCACCTCGCCATGATCGACGCCCTCCTCCGTGCTCGAGGTGAAACGCAGACGCTTCGAGGCAACGTTCTTCTTCACCAGCGACTCGAGGCCCGGCTCATAAATCGGGATCTTGCCTTCCAGCAGCGTCTTTACCTTTTGCTCGTTGTTGTCCACGCAGACGACGTGATGACCGACCTCCGCGAAGCAGGCCCCCGTAGTGAGTCCGACGTATCCAGAACCGATGATGGTGAGTTTCATGACAAGAATGAATGGAGGAGTTGCCCTGCCGACGGCGGCAGGGCAGCGAAAATACATGCACCAACGACGTGGGCAAACCCGCACTCACGAGAACGCACTGGCAGGCCAGCGACAGGCGACCATTAGAAGCCGCCGTGACCGCCACGCGAGGTTGTCTGCGCCCCATCAACCGGCAGCGAGACCTGCGGGAAGTCTTTCAGGGTGAAGGAAAGGATGATGCTGAAGTCGCCTTTGCCGCCCTTGCTGTCGAGCATGCGGGCACCGAGCGTCATCAACCAGCTGTTGAGGTCACGATGCAGCGCGTAGCTCTGATACTGGAGGATGCCGTCGTCCATTTCGTAAACGTGATTCATGGACAGACCCCAGTTCTCCGTCATGCGCGCATAGACCGTGGTGGAGATGCGGCTGCTGTCCTGCACATAGGGATGTCCGGAGACATACTGATGATTGAGCGAGAGGGACAGGCGGTTGTTTGGCAGCCAGGTGATGCCGTGATTCAACTCGGTAAAGTTGTAGTCGCTGCTGCCAATCGGAAGCTGGCTGTCGATGCTGAAAGCGAGCCACGGCACCGGATACCAGAAGAGGTCGTTGTAGAAGTTGGAGACGTCGCGGTCGAACTCCGGATCATCCATGA
>JBDHQG010000248.1:0-6518 GCA_039806925.1 Limisphaerales bacterium | reverse complement strand
TTCGCTTCGCGCAGAAGCTGGTTGAGGCGGGCCTGCTCCACATTCCGGGCCTTGAGCATTTCAAGCTGCACGCGGTCCAGGGTAATGCCGTTTTGTGCTGCGTCCCGCCGCAGCTCCTGCGGCCTACGCCGGACTCCACGCCACGATGCTGTGCTTCATCACCACCGACGCCGCCATCGAACCGAAGGCGCTTCAGGCCGCGCTTCGCGAAGCGGTGGCGCACAGCTTCAACCGCATCACCGTGGACGGCGACATGAGCACGAACGACACGGTTTTGGTTTTGGCCAATGGCCTCGCCGGTAATACGAAATACGGAATACGGAATACGGAATTCAAAACCTTCCAGGCCGCTCTCACTCACGTCTGCCTATCGCTCGCGAAGATGATCGTGCGCGACGGCGAAGGCGTGCATCGCGTCGTCACCGTGCGCGTCGAAGGCGCGAAGAACTTCGCCGATGCCGATGCCGCCGCGCGCGCCGTGGCGAACAGCTCGCTCGTGAAAACGAGCTGGCACGGCGGCGATCCGAACTGGGGTCGCATCATCGACGCGCTTGGCTACAGCCCGGCGACCATCGTCGAGGAGAAGGTGGACATCGGTTACAGTGCGCCCGGCAGCCGGAAAATTCTCTGGAGCCTCAAGCGCGGCCAGCCCACGAAAGTTTCCTACAAGGATCTCTGCGCCGCCGCCGCGCCGAAGGAATTCGAACTGCACATCCGCCTGAACCTCGGCAAAGCCGCCGCCGTGATGTACGCCGCCGACCTCACCGAGGAATACGTCGATTTCAACAAGGGCGACGTGACCGATCCGACGACGCTGGGTGGGTGAAGTGCGGATTTCGCGCGACTCGCGGCACCTGGCAACATGCGATTGATTCAACGTCTCATTAGCATCCGGCTTCAGCCGGGTGTGATCGTGTGGAAGAGTATCATCAGCCGCTTCAGCGGCTTCTGTGACGCGGCGGGCAAAACCGTTGAAACGGTTTCAACTCTCGCTGACTCGACTGACACCCGGCTGAAGCCGGGTGCTAATGAGACTTGGCACGAGGCTTCATCTCAGCCGGAGTGCGCCCGTCCTCGGGCGCAGAAACGTCCGGACTTTCAAGCCGCTCGCCATTTCTACATCACTCGACCACTGCATGTTTCTGCGGCCGAGGACGGCTGCACTCCGCCACTGATCATCATGAACACCTCCCTAAAACTCCTTACGTGCTGTGCCGTCGCGTTCGCCGGTTGCGCCACGGGCAGCCGCAGCCTTCCTGAATTCTCCACGCTCCCCGCGCAACCCGGCCTGCGCGATCCGCTCGTGATGTTGAACGGCGACCACATCAACACGCGCACTCAATGGGAAGAGCAGCGCCGTCCTGAGCTGAAAGCGATCTTCCAGCACTACATGTATGGGCACATTCCCGCGCCCGTCGCGATCAAGCAAACCGTGAAGGGCGTCCATCGGGACTTCCTCGACGGCAAGGCCACGTTGAAGATCGTTTCACTCGATGCACCCAACGGCGGACCGTCCATCGATCTCATGCTCGTCGTGCCGAACAACCGACCCGCTCCCGCGCCGGTGTTCCTCGCGATGAACTTCTGCGGCAACCACGCGCTCACCGCCGACACTCGCGTGCCGCTGACCAAAGGCTGGCTCTACAACAGCTGCAAAGGCTGCACGAACAATCTCGCCACCGAAGCCGCGCGCGGCGGGCAGGCGCAGGACTGGCCGCTCGCCCGCCTCGTCGAACGCGGCTATGCGCTCGCCAGCTTCTGCACGACGGACATCGATTCCGACCGCAAGGAAATCAGCGACGGCATCTACGCCTGGCTTGCCGGTGGTGACGCCGCGAAGAACAACCCGACGAATCGCGGCAGCATCGCCGCGTGGGCGTGGGGCTTTCATCGCTGCGTGGATTATCTCGTGACCGATCGCGACCTCGACGCGAAACACATCGCCGCCGTCGGCCATTCCCGCAACGGCAAGACCGCGCTCCTTGCCGCCGCGTATGACGAACGCATCGCGCTCTCCATCCCGCACCAAGCCGGCTGCGGCGGCACCGCGCCGAATCGCGTTTCCGCCGCGCTCGCCGCGCCGCAAAAGAACGGGCGGCCCACCGCCGAGACCATCGGCGTCATCAACGGAAACTTCCCGCACTGGTTCAACGGCGAGTTCAAGAAATACAACGATACCCCGGAGAAACTCCCCTTCGACCAGCACGAACTCGTCGCCCTCTGCGCGCCGCGGCCCGTGCTCTTCTCCAATGCGCAAGAGGATCAATGGGCGAACCCCAGCCAGCAGTTTGAAGTGCTCCAAGCCGCCGATCCTGTCTATCGCTTTCTCGGCGTCGAAGGCCTCGCCGCGAAACAACTCCCGCCGCAACGTCAGCTCGTGGACAGCCGCCTCGGCTACTACATCCGCGAAGGCAAACACTCCATGACCGCTGACGACTGGGAAGTCTTCATGAACTTCGCCGACCGACATTTCAAAGCCGCGCGCTGAACTGATTTGCGCGGCGTAAGGCTACACTTTCACGCCTTCGTACACGCCACTGAGCGGGAGAGAGAATTCCAGCGAGGCGAGCGCCAGTGATTGGTCCGGCTTGTTGAAGACCTCCGGCTTCCAACCGTTGGCGCGGCGGAACACGGTGACTTCCATCCGGTCCTGCGCCACGAGAACGTACTCCTCCAGCGTTTCAATCTGCTGATAGCTGAGGAACTTCTCCCGGCGATCGATCCGCTCGGTGGACTCAGACATTACTTCGATGAGCACCTTGGGAAAGCGCTTGAAGAACTCGTCCGTGTCCCGCGCATCGCAGGCCACCATCACATCGGGATAGTAGAAGATGTCGTTCGTGGCAACATTGAGGCGCACTTTCACGTCGGCAATGAAAGTGCCGCATGGCGTGCCACGGAGGTGCGAACGGAGCGAGGTTGCAAGATTGAGGCTAATTGAATTGTGCTTCAAACTGGCACCCGCCATCGCATACACATTGCCCCCGAGATACTCATGCCGCACTTCGCTAGCAGGTTCACCCGCCAGATACTCTTCAACGGTCAATGACGCCGACTTCGCACTTGCTTCCATGTTGAGATTATCGGCTGTTTTGCCGGGCTTTAGCAAGCCAGCGTTCAATCCTCATCTTCATCCTCGTCCTCATGCACCGTGATCGCCCATTCGGGATACGGTGCCTGCGAGCCTTTCATCGCGTGCCAGAGGATGCGGTTGAACTGGTCTTCGGGACACTTGTCGGGGAGTTCCAGCGGCAGGCGCGCTGAGGCGTAGGCGTTCTTGCGCAGGAGCAGGTCGGAGATTTTCTTCGGGTCCGGATTCATCTGGTCGAGCGGCACGTTGTTTGTCACCGCGGTGAACGGCGTGAAGTCCGGCTTGTCGGTGAAGCAATCGAACATCGGCGTGGCGCTGGCATCGAGCTGGTTCATCGGCGGCAGGCCGAGGATCAGTTCCATCGTGCGCAGAAGGCTCGTCTGGTTGTATTGCGTGCTCACCACCTTGCCGCGCTTGGTGTAGGGGCTGACCACGTAGCCCGTCGTGCGGTAGCCGCTCACATGATCCCAGCCGGCCTGCGGATCATCCTCGATGGCGAAGATGCACGTCTCCTTCCAGAAGCGGCTTTTGCTGAGCGCCTCGACGATCTGGCCGAAGGCGAGATCGTTGTCCGCCACCTGCGCCGCGGGCGTGGGCGCGCCGGCCTTGGTGCCGCTGGTATGATCGTTGGGCAGGCAGATGAGGATGAAGTTCGGCATCTCGCCTTTCGCCTCGAACTCGCGGAGATCCTTGATGAACTCCGCGGCGCGGAACACGTCCGGGATGTCCATGTCCCAGCCCACCGTGTTGGTGTTGAGATGAGGTCGGAGCGATTCGATCGCCGGCCGGCTGCTGACGTGGATGTTCGTGGTGCCGTTGACGAATTCGCGGTAATGATCGAGGAACGTCAGCTTGTCCTTCTTCGCTTTGTCTCTCCACGATTTCTCGGTGATGGCGAACTCGCCGTAGTCGCGCATCGTCTTGCCGTGGGCGAGCACGTTGTCCCAGATGAAGCCCGCCGGCGAATACGCGATGGCGTCCACGTCGCTGTCCTCCATGCCGTCGGGATAACTGCGCGGGAAACCGGCGAACGATTTCTCCATGTAATCCGTCGTGATGCCCGCGTCCGCCCATTGATGGCCATCCGCGCTGAGAATTCCGGAGCAGTAGGTGTTATCCAGCAGCACGAAGTCGCGCACCATCTTGTGCTGGTTCGGCGTGATCTCCTCGCCGAAAATGCAGAGTGACGGATCGCCGTTGCCTTCCTTCAACGCGCCGAAGATCTGATCGTAGGTGCGGTTCTCCTTGATGATGTAAACGACGTGCTTGAACACGCTCGGCTCGCCGCTGCGCTCGGGCACGGGACGCGCCGGCTGACCAGAACGCGCCGGCATCCTCGCCGCGCGAATCGCGCCGTGCCGCATGTTGACCAGCGCGGTGCGGGTATGATTCACGAGCTGCTTCTTCGTCGGCACCGGAAACAGCGACAGCGTGCCGAAGTATTGGCCCGACTTGAATTTCGGACGCTCGCCCGCCTCCAGTTTTTTGGTCGAGCCGATGCCCTTGATGTTCGCGACGTAAAGCGAGTGACGCGTGCGATCATGGACAATCGCGCCCGGGTACCAGCCCACGGGAATCAGCCCGACCAGGCGCGATTCACCCGGCTCGAAGTCGATCACAGCGACGGCGTTCTGCGAACCGTTGCAAACATAGAGCCTGTCGCCGGAGCGATCGAAGGCCAGCGCGTTCGGCGCCGCGCCAAAGAGCTCGGCCGCGTTGCGCTTGGTCCAAATCGTTTCCACGATCTTTTCCAGGCCGGTGTCGATGACGCTGAGCGTGTCGCTGGCCGCGTTGGCGACGACGAGATAGCGGCCGTTTGGCGAGAGCGCCATCGCGGAGGAATGCAGCCCGACGAGCAGTTCCTTCTGCGGCTGTTTGCCGGGGAGGTCGATGATGCTGACGGAACCTTCGTTCGCGATGTGGCGCACCGGATCGACACGCACCAGCGTGCCGCGACCGGCAGGACCGGTGATGCTGTTGGTGGCGGGACGGCGACCGCCCCAGTTGCTGACGAAGGCTTTCGTGCCGTGGATCAGGACGTCGTACGGCGCGACGCCGACATCCCAGGTGCGCAGAAGCTTGCCCGTCTCGGCATCGAACTCGCCGAGGCGATTGGAGAGATTCAACACGACGTAGAGTTTGCGGCCATCGGGCGAGAGCGTGAGGCCGGACGGGATCTCCGCCTTGCGATCCACGGCCTTCACCTCGGGAAGGGGAATGGTGAAGAGCGGCGCAAGCTTGTGCTGCGCATCGACGCTGAAGACCTTCACGCTGCCGTTGACGTTCGCGAGGTAAACGCGGTCGCCGCGCGGCGAGAAGACGAGGCCGGTGAAGCTCACCTGCCCGTCCTTGTCCGGCTCGAGGATGTTTCCCGACACGGCCTCCGGCGCGGGATCGACATCCTTCTCCGAGGGCAGCGCCACGCGTTGGATCACGCCGCCGGTGTTCGGATCGATGACGACGATTTCCGCGGTCTTGCCCGAGGCGATCAGAATGCGGCCATCGGGACTGAGCGCGAGCGCCTGCGGACGCATGCCGGGCAGTTCCACTTGAAAACCTGTCGGCGTGAGAATCTGGTTGGCTGGGGTTACGAAGCGATTGACGCCGGCGCGACCGACCTTTTCCTTCGAGGCAAACGATGCGGCAGACGGCGGGCCAAAGCGGCAGCCGACGATTCCCAAACCTCCAGCGAGCAACAACGAACCCAGGGCGAGTGGCAGATATGGCTTCATGAATTGAGACTGAGAATCGCGGCGAGCGGGACGGTTGTTCAAGCGGATTTCTGATGTTGCCCTGGTTGACGCCCAGGCAATCAAGGCGCCGAGTGCGCGCTTGACGCGGCCGTGGCAGAACTTTAATTTGCCGACCCTGCGAGTGGTGGCCGTAGCTCAATGGTAGAGCCCCAGATTGTGGTTCTGGATGTTGCGGGTTCGAGTCCCGTCGGTCACCCCATCCTCATGGAATTCTTCGTTTCCATCTTCGTTCCCAACGCCGGCGCGCGCCGGGGTTTCGTTCATTTATTGCCACCGTCGCGGCAGAAAACATTTATCAATTCAACGCTCATACGGCCAACAAACTGGTTGTAAATCGAGACGCGTTCGGTATCACAATACGCAGGTTTCAATTCCTGATGATGCATGCCCTCGACGTTCAAACAGGGAGACATTTTGCGCCCGCCTTAGTGCACAGGCGAACAGGAACGCATTGGCCGCAAGGAGACGCCGCCCGGATGCTTCAGGCCATTGCCGCTTTCAGTCACAGCGTCAGAAGCAAAACATCCATGTCAAATTATGAAACGAATCCTGCTCAGTCTGCTCGCCCTGTCCGCCTTCGCCGCCGGCACCCCGGCGGCCGACATCATCGCGCAATGGAATTTTAACAGCAATCCGCCGGATGGCAGCCCGTCCACCGGAACCAACGCGCCACC
>JBDHQG010000247.1:0-6523 GCA_039806925.1 Limisphaerales bacterium | reverse complement strand
CTACAAACAGGCCGTCACGGGCGGCGTCGCGCGCAATCCCGAGCTGGAGAAGTTGATGCAAAAGCCGGTGACGAAGTAAGCCGATGCTGCGCCAGAGCCTCCATGAGATCGCCGTCGCCACGCGTGGCCGTGGATTTTATGACTTCACCGGCCCGGTGCAGGAGCTGGTGCGTGACGCGACGTTGAAGACGGGCCTGGCCACGCTGCATCTCCAGCACACGTCGGCGTCGTTGTTGATCCAGGAGAACGCGGACCCGGAGGTGCGCCGTGATTTGGAACGGTTCTTTTCCCGCCTCGTG
Source organism: Limisphaerales bacterium (assembly GCA_039806925.1). Taxonomy (GTDB): domain Bacteria; phylum Verrucomicrobiota; class Verrucomicrobiia; order Limisphaerales; family JADJPG01; genus JADJPG01. Next base: position 6,224 of record JBDHQG010000247.1, on the reverse strand, counting down.
CCGGATGGCGACCCGTTGTTCCAGCACACCTGCGAGGGCGAGGATGACATGCCGGCCCATGTGCGCACGGCGTTGACGTGCGTGAATCTCGGCATTCCGATCGCAAACGGCGCGCTCACGCTGGGAACGTGGCAGGGAATCTATCTCTGGGAACACCGCATCGAGGCGCACCGCCGCCGGGTGACGGTGCATCTCCTGGGCGAGTGACGAGCGGGCGGGGCCATCGCTGAAATCAGCCGCGGCGCTCAGTAGCGATATTCCAGGCGCGCGCCGACCTGGGAGCTGTGGAAGTCGAGCTGCGAGTTGTCCGAGGAGTTGTCGCCATACTGGTAAAAGACCGAGGCGTTGAGCTTCTTCAGAATCGTGGCGCTCAGCCCGGCGTAGATGGAGGCGTATTCATCGTCGCGTTCCAAGGACGGGCCCCGGAGGCTGGATTCGTAGTGGCGGAAGTTGTAGGCCGGAACGACGTCGAGGAAGAGCTGGCCGAGCAGGCGCTGGCGCAGGCCCACGCTGAGCACGGTTGTTTCGGAGAAGAAATTGTCCTGGTAGGCGACGCCGACGACATGGCTGGCCGAGGCGAAGAGCGACGTTTGCTCAAACGGCTTGTAGGCCGCGGCCACGCCGAAGATGGGAAACGCATCGGTGCCGGACTTGGCGTCCGTGCCGGTCTCCGATTCGCCGTGAAACTGCTGGAGCTGCACGCCGGCCGCGGCCTGCACGGTGAGCTTGGTGGCGGGCGTCCAGATCGCGCGCGCCTGGAGCTGCTCAAAGGTCGAGTCCGGGCCCGGATCGACGAAGTTGTAGCCGGCGCCCACGCCGGCGCCCACGGTGGTGCGGGCCGAGATCTGGTAATTCACCCAGTCGAGCGTGGACCACGTCCAGTAATCGCTGAAGCCTTCCGTCAGGCGCGTGTCCATCGTGCCGGTGAGCTCGACGGAGAGTTTGGTCTGGTAATTGTAGATGCCGGAGGCGGTGACGAGGTGCGCGCTTTGCGAGACTTGTTCGCCGGTTTCGATCTGGGGTTGCTCGGTGACGCTGCCGGCGTAGCCGAGGTCGAGCAGCCATTTCTCGCGCGGGATGTGGCCGCGCAGCGCGAGGTAATAGGCCTCGTTGTTGTTGAAGTCGGAATTCGAGTAACGATTGATGCCGGCGGAGAAATCGAGGTTCCAGTTCGGCCCCATCTCGATGAAGAGCCCCGGCACGATGGTGTGAAGCACCGTGGTGGCGGGCGCGTTGGTGGCGCGCAGGATGCCGTCGCCGTACACGACCTGGTAGCCGAGGTGCGGATGGAAACGGAACGGCCCGGCTTCGAGCGGGCGGGTGTTCGGGCCGCTGGCAGGTGCTTGCAGCGGCGGCGCGGCGATGGAGCCCACCCAGTTCGTCGAGGCTTGTTCGACGGACGTGACGCGATCCTGAAACTGGACGGGAGCCACGAACACTTCCTGCGCCTGCGCGAAGTTTTGTCCTGCGACGATGGCCGGGGTGAGGCACAGCGCGAGCCGGGCGGGGGAGGAAGCGGTTCGGCGAAGCGTTCTTGAAGTCATGGCCATCTGGCTACCTGCCGGCCGGGGACAACTCAAGCCTGATTGTGAGGGCCTGTCTGAGATTTGGAATGCGGCCCGGCTTCCTCGGCGGGAAAAAATGTCTCCGGTGCGGACGTTGACAATCCGGTCGCCGTTGCTAGCCTGAAATTCAGAATGACAGCGAAGGTCGAGTCTGATCAGAAAGTCGTGAGCCTCACGGAAAGCGCGGCGCAGCAGGTGCGATCCATGCTGGGCGGGCAGCCGGAGAACGCGGGCAAGACGCTTCGCGTCTACGTCGAGGGCGGCGGTTGTTCCGGGATGCAATACGGCATGGTCTTTGATGAGAAGCGGGACAACGACCAGTATGTGGAATCCTTCGGTGTCGGCGTGCTTGTTGACACGGTGAGCGCGGGGTATCTGCGGGGCGCCGTGGTGGATTTCTCGGATGCCTTGACAGGCGGCGGGTTCAAGATTTCTAATCCGAATGCCAAGGGCAGCTGCGGCTGCGGAAAAAGTTTCGAGGCCTAGCCGGAACTTTCAAGAGTTCCGTCAGGCTGAACAGCGCCGTCCCGTGTGATGCGGGGCGGCCTTTTTTATTATTCCCCTTGTTTATTGGCCTTTTTGCAGGCTGTGGATGTTGGGAACCGTTTTCTCAACAAGTTCTCAACACGACTTTGAGGTCCATGCCGGGCGTAGGTGGAAAAATCAGTTCTACCTCGTATGGCGAAACGGCAGAAATCTGTCTACACGGCAGCGGCAGGCAGTGTCAAAGTTCCGGTCTATCTGCGGAAACTCCTCAAGAACGGCAGGACGTATACAAGTTACTTCGTGCCGGACCACACCAGCGGCAAGCGCAAGCTTCTCTGCTTTTCAGACCTTGGTGACGCCAAAGAGCGCGCCAAGGCCATCGCTGAAGGCACGGCCAAAGGGGAAACGAAGTACTTAAACGACCGTGATACGGTCAACGACTGGAAGGCGGACATCCGGCCAGAGATACTGAAGGCGATTGAGGTTATCATCCCAACCAACGTGACCATCTTGCCTGCTGCGATGCTCTTCGCGCAGGCCATCAGAATTCTTGAAGGCCGCAGTGATGAACTGCTCACAGCATGTCAGTATTGGATGCAGCACCGGCCTGACGCTCCGCTGGAGCCGAAACTCGTCAGGGACGCGGTGCCTGCCTACATCAATCGCCGGACCAACATCAGCGTACGCCGCAGGCGCAACCTGACGGCTCAGCTTGACTGGTTCAACCGAAGGTTCGGTGATGTTCCGCTACACGAGGTTAAACCGCAGGCCGTGCGCGCGTTGATGGATGAGCGCGGCTGGGGCGCAAAGACACGATACGATTTTCTCAGCAGCGTGTCGTTGCTCTACAAGGAAGCGCAGTTTTCCGGTTGGGTGCCCAAGGGATGCAACGCCACTGAAGGCATCGTGCGCGACAAGGTGAAGCAGGGTAGCATCGGCATCTTTGAGCCGGTGGAGGTCAAACAGTTGTTTGCCAAGCTGGTGGTCAAAGCACCAGAGTTAGTGCCTTTCGTGGCGTTGTGGTCCTTCTCCGGCATCCGCAAGGAGGAAATCAGCCGGTTGACATGGCCGCAGGTCAATCGCGGACTGCTAACCGGGTACATCGAGGTTGACGCGGCGGATGCCAAGACCGGTCAGTCACGAAACGTGCCGGTGTTGGACAACCTGCGCGCGTGGCTCACGGCCTACCGAAAGGAACAAGGCACCATCCTTCCTGCCATCTGGCTCCAGCCCACCAAGTCAGCACCAAACCGGCTGTCTGAATTGGTGCGGCACATCTGCCGCAAGACGGGCATCGCTTGGAAGGACAACGCCCCAAGGCATTCGTACGGAACCTTTCATTTCAAAATGTGCAAAGACCCCGGCTTGGTCGTGTCCGCGATGGGCAATTCACTGGCGAAATTTCAGAAGCACTACTGGTCCAAGTCGATGACGGTGACGGATGAATCGGCAGCGCAGTACTTCAGCATCGTGCCGGAGACGGTCAAACTGGTGGTGCTGGAGAAGGTGGTGTGAATGTCGTAGACGAAATGAAAAACCCCGGTCAGATGGCCGGGGTTTTTGTCTAAGAAGATATGACCAGCGGCTACTGCGAAGTCAGATGGTTGGGAAGCTCGTTGGTGACAATAAATCCTACTTCAAGAGCCGCTGCTTTGTTCAAAATGTAGCTTCGTATATGGGATTGGTTGGTCAACCGCATCTGAGTGGTGGTTGCGAAGTTAATTTGCTGTTGAAGGGCGGATGCTTTACCGGAGAACTCGGCTGCAAGGTCGGTCAAAATCTGGTTGTACCGTTGACGCTTTGCAGTTGGCTTTATCTTCGCATCCCACGTTTGGTGACTTCCTATTTCGGCGACGATTCGTGAATACATTTTCCGCCTCATTTCCTGTGTCCAGTTAATCATTTGTCCTTTCGCGCTTTCGTGTCTGCCCCCCGGATTTGACCTGCCTACGAATACACTGCCCGAAAGTGTCGGCAACACCAAAGTTGGCGTAACGTAACTAAGGCATGGCGCAAAGCCCTGTTAAAATTGACTTCGACCTCACCGAGTTCAACCGAACTCTGAAGCAGTACCGGGAAGAGAGCGGCAAGGAGATGGAACAAATCGTGGCCGAGAAGGCGTACCAACTGGCCGGAGGTTTCGGCAACGGTGCGCTGCAACTAACCGAGCACGCCAGCGCCGACAAGATTGCCAGAGAGATGGCGCTGACCGTCACGGACGTTCAGAAGGTGAGCGCCAAGACAGGCAAGGTCAGCACCCGGCGCAAGCTCGACTTCGGTGTCGGCTACAAGGACACGCTGGCCGCACGCATTGTGAACTGGCGCAGGAAGCGTGAAGGCAAGCCTCCGCTGTGGGGCAAGTACCTGACCGACGCCGCACGCAAGCTCACGGCGTCACGCATCCGGTCGGTCAACTTTGTGCGCTCCGGCTGGCTGGCCAGCATCAAGCGGCTGGCACCGCTCATCAAAAAGAGTCCGCGTGCGGGCGGTGTGAAGTCGAACAGGCCGAAGGGTTACGCTCTTGTAGACCGGCGCGAGAACCATCCGGCAGTCACCATCGTCAACACGGCGATGAACACGTTGAGCCGTGGCAACCCGCACCACAACCCGCAGCAGATGAAAGCGGTTGCTGAAGCGGGTCTGGCCAAGGCGGTGCAGGAGGTCATCAGGGACATGCGCGTTTACATTGAGCGCAAACTTCAGAAGGTTGCCAACAAGCACAACGCGAAATGAGGTCAGCGGTTGCGCGACCGCACCATCATTCCATTTTCCAGAGCGAATTGGATTAACCGTGCCGCATCCCGCGATTTTATTGCGCGAGGTTCTATCGGGCCGGGTGGCCATACGGGCGCATGATGATTTCCACCCATCTCAGTCCAACCTTTTTTGGTCCGAGTGAGAGTGATGGGTCGCTCTGTCGTAGCGAGTCTAAATTTGTGTTCAGTAGCACTGCGCAACAACGCGTAAGCAGTCATATCAGCATCTTTCAGTTTGATTGTGGAAAAAGCAGACCGCTTCACCGGAAGTGGTCTGAAAGAGGATGCTGTCGCTGTGGGCGCTGGCAACTGGACTATGCCGCGAAGGGCTGTGTCACGGGCGCGGGCCGCTGGACTTATCCAAGGCCAACAAAGCACAGAACTTCAACCCACCGTCAACCGTTTTCCGTCACCGAGTCCATCACCCGGCAGGTAATAGACTCGGCGCGTAGTTAGTGGCATGGCTGCGCCCTTTCACAGTCTCCAGCAAAAATTAGAGGAAGCCCTTGCCAGCGTCGCCAACGCTGTGCCGCTGGCCGACCGTGGAAACGCCACCGTGTACGCAGGCATCGACAACGAAAGCCTCCCGCTGCCGCGCATCGTGGTGTCAGCAGAACAAGGAGATGAGTTCCCGCTCTTCACCGGCAACCACAACATGCAGGCCAGCGTGATGGTGCTGTCTGCTGCCGACCCGAAGACCGACGCCACGGTACTGGCACACCGCCAGCGCACCGGCTTTGTCTTCGACGCGTTCTACAGCGGCACACTGGCCGCAGACCTCACCAGCGCCGTCTCTGACTTCCACTGCCTTGGCGTCTACGGCCATCAGGTTTCGACGCAGCAGACGGAGGACAGACATTGGACGGCAACCCTTCAGTTTACGGCGTACTGCGCACCTTCGGACCTGTGAGCGCGGCCTGAGTAGTTACGGGCAGACAGTTCAACCACGTAACGAAAGAGATTTGATATGGCTGCCACAGTAAAAGGTCTGGGTGTCGTTTGGGGATTGGCCACAGCGTCCAGCGCAACCTTCGGCTCCGGTGCTCTGGTGCAGAGCGCGAACTTCGGCGTTGAGGCCGACGTTGCTGAAATCAGGAACAGCACGGGTGATGTCGCCGCGCTGGTCTTCCACAATCAAAGGCAGACGTTGACCGTCGAGGTCATTCCTTCGGCTGCGACCATCTCCGCTGCTCAAACCGCCAGCGTGCTGCCGGAACCGGGTACACTCGTCACCATCACCGACGCCAGCGATACGGAGATTCCCGGCACGCACACCGGAAAATTCATCTGCATGTCGGCGACCAAGGCCAAGACCACCTTTCAGGTGCCGACCCCGCTGGGCACCGCGAAATGCACGGCGGCCAACGGCCGGCTGGAAATCCGGCTGGACCGCGATTTCTCGGCGTTCGACCGGCGC
>JBDHQG010000246.1:0-6537 GCA_039806925.1 Limisphaerales bacterium | reverse complement strand
CTTAGAATCTGAACTACCGCAGGTCGCCGGGCCAACGGCAAAGCCGCTTGCGAACTGTGACTTACGCCCCAAGGAGGACGGGTCGGCCTGGTGCCCGAGCAACCGGTCCCCCAAAGGTGCAAGCGCACGAACTTGTCGTGCCCTAGGTGTGTAGAGTCGGCTTCGGGCATGGCCAACCTATAGAAACGGAGGGTACATAGACAATAGATCATAAGACAACTTCAATGCCAGTCATGCTGGCACCCTGACTTACAACTAGAATTTACATGACACGACTGCATTGATACGATGAAAGACCCTATCTTCACATTTGATAACTTAACGGCCTCCGGCGTTACCGGGGGGCCTTCCCAAATCACTCCCATCCTCGAGGTGGAAGGACTGCGACAAACCCTTTTCGATGTTGAGCGTGGTCTTGTGAACTTCCTTGCCCTTGCCAATCAGCTTCACTTCGACGCGCGGACCTTCGAGCTCCTTGATCTCGATTGTACATTCCTTGCTGAGTTCAAAGCGGTTGCTCCCGCGCGAGGGAACCGGCTTGGTCACTCGATTGACGACGAAATAATTCTTCCACTTGAACACTTTCCGGAGCTTGTCCTTGGTGGCCGCATCCACCTCCTTGTGCTGTGGATTGGGGGATTTAGCGTCGTCAGTGCCCCAAATCAGCTTGGCCTCCAGCTTAAGGTTGGCGGCGAAGGTTTGAACCGTGCTGGCCGCGAGCAGGAGCAGAATGACGGAAAACCGGGTGAACCGGCGCGAAAACAGGCGCAGTCTCATTGAAAGAACGAATAGTCAAACGAGTCTGCCTGAGCCTCGGCGGCAACGTCCTGATCCTTCTTGTAGAGATAGACCACGAACATGTTTTCCGACTGCGACCGGTAGGAGATGGAGCCGACATCTTCCGAGAGATTCTCAACCTCAACCATGAAGCGCGAGGCGTCTTCAAGGGCGGGTCCACGGAAGGAGTTGAACGAAATCACGGCGAGGAAAGCGACCAGCGCCAGCCCGGAAAGCGGCGTGACCAGCCGCCGCCACCAGAAGGCCAGCGGGGTGACGGGCGTGACTTCGCGAGCCGCCTCGGCGCTTTCAATGCGCCGGCGAACCTGGCTCCAGTAAAACTCCCGCGTCTCGGGCACGGTCATCACCGGTTCGTTGGCCGAGATGAAAGCCTTCGCCATCTTCAGCTCTTCCGCCAGGGCGCGCGCGGTGGAATTCGCTTCCACGAACGCAGCCACCCGGCGCGCGTCCTTCTCGGACAACTCGCCGTCCACCCATGCCTGCAACTCCAACTGTTGTTCCCAGTTCATCTAACTCATTTCCTCTCTCTTGTAGCCTGCCATCAGGTTCGCCATTTTCCGCCGCGCGTAAAACAGGCGCGACATCACGGTTCCGATGGAGCATTCCATTCGCTTGGCGATCTCTTTGTACTCGAGATCTTCAAACTCGTGCAAAATCAAAACTGTCCTGTGCTCGTAACTGAGCTGGTTCAACGCCCGGTCGATTCTCGCTCTCAACTCGGTGCGTTCGAGTCCTTCCGTCGGATTCACCGTCACCGTCGGCATCTGCCTCTCGACGCCGCCCAACTCTTCATCCAGATGCTCGATGGACTCGGCGCGCTGGCGTTTCTGCTTCCGCAACTGATCCAGACACAGGTTGATGACTATTCTCGTCATCCAAGTCACAAAACTTGACTCGCCCTGAAACTGTTTCAGCCGCTGCCAGCCCTTCACCCACGCTTCCTGAGAAAGATCAGTCGCTTCGTCTTCATTGCGCATCATGCTGAAGGCCCGCGCATATATCTTGTCCCGATGCCGGCCTATCAGCTCTTCAAAGGCAACCATGTCGCCCCGCTGCGCGCGACGCACCAGCTTCTCGTCGGGAACTTCGGGTTTTTCCGGTTGCGTCGCCATGTTTGGACGGGGGTCGATCCGGGCTTATTCAGCTCGACTCACAGCGCTCCCTTGGTGGATGGAATCTGTCCGGATATCCTCGGATCCTTTTGACAGGCAAAGTCTACCGACTTGGCAAACGCCTTGAACAAAACCTCCGCGACGTGGTGCGGTTCCTCGCCATAGAGAAGCTCCAGATGAAGGTTGCAACGCGCCTCGTTCGCGAAGCCTTGGAAAAATTCCCGCGCCAATCCAAACCGGAAGGCGCTCGACATGTCCTGCCGCTTTTCAGCAGCGCTGATATTTTTATACTGCAGCTTGTCCAAACCACGCCAGACCAGATACGGCCGGCCGCTGAAATCGACGACGCTTCGCGCCAAACATTCATCCATTGGCACATGCGCCTCGCCGGTGAATGGATTGCGCGGATCGAATCCCGCGCCGTAACGGCGGATGCCCTTCTTGTCTCCCAAAGCTTCGCGAAACGCCTGGCCCAGCGCGATGCCGCAGTCTTCCACCGTGTGATGCGCATCGACCTCCAGATCGCCCTTGCAGCGCAGTTGCAGGTCCACCACGGCGTGCTTCGCAAAGAGCGTGAGCATGTGGTCGAAGAACGGAATGCCGGTCTTGATCGAAGACTTCCCGCCGCCATCAATCACCAGCTTGAGCGAAATACGGGTCTCTTTCGTGTTCCGCGTGAGTTGCGCCTGTCGTTTCAACATCGGGCGCAATTAAGCAAAGCTCCCGGCGAAAACAAAGCCCAAATCCGAACCCCGATGAATGTCATCGCCATGACACGTTACTTCCCCGCCTTCAGCTTGAGGAAGTTCTTCATGATCGTGCGGCCGCTTTCGGTCAGGATGCTCTCGGGATGGAACTGCACGCCCCAGATCGGGAGCTGTTTGTGCCGGATGCCCATGATTTCGCCCTCCTCGGTTTCAGCCGTGACCTCCAGGAAATCGGGCAGCGTATCGCGCTGAATCACCAGCGAGTGATAACGCGTGGCGGCAAAAGGATTCGGCATCCCTTCAAACAAGTCCTCCCCGTTGTGTTTAATCAACGACGTCTTGCCGTGCATCATGCGGTAATTCACCACCACTTTCGCACCGAAAGTATGGCCAATGCACTGATGTCCCAGACACACGCCGAACACCGGAATAACCTGGCCGAACTCCCGGATGATTTCATTCGAGAGCCCCGCCTCCTTGGGCGAACACGGTCCGGGCGAAACCAGAATGCGACCCGGCTTCAGCGCGCGAACCTGCTCGGGCGTGATCTGATCATTGCGATGCACCTGCAAGTCCACCTTCAACTCGCCCAGATACTGCACGAGGTTGTAGGTAAACGAATCGTAGTTGTCGATCACGAGCACCATAAGCGGAGCGGAACGTAGCGGAACTTCACGAACCGGGAAAGCGCAAAGGCGGCTCCGACGATCTCCACCGCACACGAGGCGAAGCGCGCCCCGAGTTTTTCGCTCGAATCATCAGTGCCACCCCCTAAAACTGAGCCATGCCGAAACATTCCTTGAACGACATTGTGCGCCACTGCGACCGCACTCTGCGCACCGCCGAAATCAACGACTATCCCGGCGCGGTGAATGGGCTTCAGGTGGAGAACAATGGACGCATCACACGAATCGCCGCGGCCGTCGACGCCTCGCTCTCGACCGTCAAATTCGCCATCGCCGCCAAGGCCGATCTGCTGATCGTTCACCACGGCTTGTTCTGGAGCCCGCGGCAGCCGTGGACCGGCAAAACTTACGCGCTGATGGAATTGCTGCTGAAGAACAACCTCGCCGTTTACAGCTCCCACCTGCCGCTCGATTTGCACCCCAAACTTGGAAACAACGTCCAGCTCTGCGCCGCGCTCGGACTGAAGAATCCAACCCCCTTCTTCGAGTCAAAAGGCCAGCACATCGGCGTCCGCGCGCGCGCGAACGTCAGCCGGAACAACCTCGCGCAACGTCTCCGATCCGCGGTGGGCGGCAACCCTATCCTCATTCCGGGTGGACCATCCGTTTGCCGAAACATCGGAATTGTCACGGGCGGCGCCGGCGAGGAAGTTAAGCGGGCGGCGGCGGAAGGCGTGGATACTTTCATCACCGGCGAAGGCCCGCACTGGACTTTCGCGCTTGCCGAGGAACTCGGGATCAACCTGCTCTATGGCGGCCACTACGCGACCGAGACATTCGGGGTCAAGGCGCTGGCCAGGGATATCTCGCGCCGGTTCAGCGTTCCGTGGTCGTTCATCGACTACCCAACCGGGCTCTGATCCGAAACCGATCTCAAGACCTCCGCAAGCGGAACCACGCCCGTCTTTCCGAAAACCGGAGGCGTTACAATTCGCCGTGACGCGCCGCCGCTATCGCCCTGTAAATTCACCGCTCAAACCTCATTTGCCGTTTGCATTTCACCGCGTTCGATTCTCAATTGGCGGTGCATGAGCTTTCTGGCTCCACTCTTCCTCGTCGGCGCCCTTGCCGTGGCTGCTCCGATCCTCTTTCACCTCATCCGCCGTACATCCCGCGAGAAAGTCACCTTCAGCTCATTGATGTTTCTCCAACCCACGCCGCCGCGCGTCACGCGCTCCAGCAAGGTCGAGAACATTTTCCTGCTGCTGCTCCGGTGCCTTGCGCTGTGTCTGCTCGCGCTTGGATTCGCCCGGCCGTTCATCCAGAAACCGGTCGCCGCGGACAACTCCGCGAATCAGGGCCGCCAAATCGTCGTGCTGCTCGACGCCAGCGCCAGCATGCGCCGCGAGGGGCTTTGGCCGGAAGCCCGCGCCCGCGCCGAACAGGCCGTCCGCCAGGCCACGCCCGGGGATTCGCTTGCGGTTTACATCTTCGACCGCACCGCGCGACCGCTGCTGAGCTTCGAGCAATGGGCCGCGACGCCCGGTCCGGATCGCCTCAATGTCGCCCTCGAACGCATTGCCTCCGCCCAACCGGGCTGGTCGAGCACGCATCTCGGTCACGGATTGCTCTCGGCTGTTGACGCGCTCGAAGAATCTTCCGGCAAGTCACGGGACGCCGCCGCCGGCCCACGGAAGATTGTGGTCATTTCGGATCTGCAGGAAGGAGCGAGGCTGGATGGATTGCAAGGATTCGAATGGCCGCGCGGCATCGAGGTCGCCATCGAAACCATCAAGGCAAAACAGCCAACCAACGCCGGGCTGCAAATCCTCGCCGAACAGGACGAGCCGCTTGGCTCCTCCGCCCCCGGCGAGAACCAAATCAAATTGCGCATCATCAATTCATCCGACGCCAAAAAGGAACAGTTCCAGATCGGCTGGAGCCGCCCGGGTGAGAAGTCATTCGCCGGAGCCGCAGTGGATGCCTACGTGCCGCCGGGGCAGAACCGCGTGATCAGCGCGCCGAAGCCTCCGGCGGGTGCCACCATCGAACAGCTCCGCCTGACCGGTGATTCGGATGCGTTCGACAACATCGTCCACTATGTGCCGCCCAAGGCCGAGCTGATCAAAGTCGTCTACGCCGGTGACGACGACCCGCGCGATGCCCAGCGGTTGCTTTATTATTTGAAGCGGGCGTTCCCGGAGACACGCCGCCAGAACGTGCAAGTTATCACCCGGCCCGCAAACGCTCCCCTGCCGGCGGAAGACATTTTGTCCGCGCCCCTGCTGGTCGTTGGCGATGTTCTCGCGCCGGAAGGCGTCGCGTCCGTCCGGGAGTTTCTCAACGCCGGAAAATCCGTGCTCCTTGTCATGAAATCCATCGCCTCCGCGCGCACCATCGCGGACCTCGCCGGGCTCGGCAGCGTTTCCGCCAAGGAGGCCGACACCGGAAATTACGCGCTGCTCGGGCAGCTGGATTTCGAGCACCCGTTGCTCGCACCGTTCTCCGACCCGCGCTTCAGCGATTTCACCAAGATTCACTTTTGGAAGCATCGCAAGCTCGATGCCGCCCAGTTCAAGGACGCCCGCGTGATTGCGCGTTTCGACAAGGGCGCTCCCGCGCTGCTGCAAATCCCGGCTGGAAAAGGCTCGTTGCTCGTCCTGACCTCGGGCTGGAACCCGGCCGACAGCCAGCTGGCCTTGTCGTCGAAGTTCGTTCCCCTGCTCTTCTCATTGCTGGACCTCAGCGGCGGCGTGAAGGCGCAGCTCGCACAATTTGTCGTCGGCGATTCCGTGCCGCTGACCGCGACGAACGCCGCCCAGTCCTTTACGATTCGAAAACCGGATGGCAACGAAGCAAAAATTACCGCGTCGGGGCGTTTCTCCGAAACCGATCTGCCCGGCATCTACAGCGTCATTTCGGGAAGCTCCACGCAGCGGTTTGCCGTGAACCTGGATCCCGCCGAAAGCCGGACGAGCCCGATGGCGTTGGAAGAATTGGAGCGACTTCGCCTGCCGGTGCAGTTGGGCGACGCGAAGCTCGCAAAGGCGGATGAACAGAAGAAGCTGAACCTGCAGGCCGCCGAACTGGAGCAACACCAGAAGCTCTGGCGCTGGCTCCTGGTGGCGGCGCTGGTGGTACTGGTATTTGAAACCTGGCTGGCCGGCTGGCTGACGCGCCGCAACCAGCAGGCGCCGGCCTGAAGGCAAATCAACCGAGACGGTAGGTGATGCGCGCCTTGTTCAAATCGTAGGGCGACATCTCCATCTTCACCCGGTCCCCGGCCGTCAGGCG
>JBDHQG010000245.1:0-6541 GCA_039806925.1 Limisphaerales bacterium | reverse complement strand
TTCATCCGCGCCAAGAAGGGCATGCCGGAAATCTCGATGGCGACGGTTTACAACTGCCTCGATGCGCTTGTGAGCTGCGGGCTGGTGCGGCAGGTGAATCAGGACCGTGAGGCGACCCGCTTCTGCTCGAACATGCAGCCGCATCACCATTTTTACTGCGATGAATGCGGCGGCGCGCATGACATCGAGCGTTTCGATACCGCCGCGGAGCCGCCGGTGCCGATGCCGCGCGGGTTCAAACCGACACGCTACGAGGTGACCATTCGCGGCCTGTGCCCCGAATGCGCCGCCAAGGCGAAGCGATGACATGAGTCAAAGCCGCCGGTCATCACCAGCGGCAGCATCCATCCATTTCGATCATTTGATTTTTAGAACGCGATGAGCACAGCAACCGACACGATTCAGGAATTCGTCAGCAGCGAGTACAAATATGGTTTCACCTCGAACATTGAGACCGAGACCATTCCGCCCGGGCTGAACGAAGACATCATCCGCCTCATCTCCGCCAAGAAGAACGAGCCGGAGTTCATGCTCAACTGGCGGCTCAAGGCGTATCGCCATTGGCTGACGATGACCGAGCCGACCTGGCAGTTCGCCAAGCATCCGCCGGTGGATTTCCAAAGCGTCATCTACTACGCCGCGCCGAAGCAGAAGAAGACGTTGAACTCGTTGGATGAGGTCGATCCGGAGCTGATCAAGACCTTCGAGAAGCTCGGCATCTCGCTGAACGAACAGAAACGTCTCACCGGCGTGGCCGTGGACGCCGTGGTGGACAGCGTTTCTGTCGCGACAACTTTCCAAGCGGAGCTGTCCAAGCAAGGGATCATCTTCTGCTCGTTCTCCGAAGCGGTGCAGAAGCATCCCGATCTCGTGGAGAAATACCTTGGCTCGGTCGTGCCGCACACGGACAACTTCTACGCCGCGTTGAACGCCGCCGTCTTCTCAGATGGCTCGTTCTGTTACATCCCGAAGGGCGTGCGTTGTCCGATGGAGCTCTCGACCTACTTCCGCATCAACAGCGCGAACACCGGCCAGTTCGAGCGCACGTTGCTCATCGCCGACGAAGGCGCCTACGTGAGCTACCTCGAGGGTTGCACCGCGCCGATGCGCGATGAGAACCAGCTTCACGCCGCCGTGGTCGAACTCGTCGCGCTTGATGGCGCGGAGATCAAATACTCGACGGTGCAGAACTGGTATCCGGGCGACAAACAGGGCAAGGGCGGCATCTACAATTTCGTGACCAAGCGCGGCATCTGCAAAGGCAAGAAGTCGAAGATCTCGTGGACGCAGGTCGAGACCGGCTCGTCGATCACGTGGAAGTATCCGAGCTGCATTCTGCTCGGCGAAGGTTCGGTCGGCGAATTCTATTCCGTCGCGCTGACGAACAACTTCCAGCAGGCCGACACCGGCACGAAGATGATTCACATCGGGAAAAACACAAAGAGCACGATCATCTCGAAGGGGATCTCGGCCGGGCGCGGTCAGAACGCCTACCGCGGCCTGGTCGAAATCAAGAAGAGCGCGACGGGCGCGCGGAACTTCTCGCAGTGCGATTCACTGCTCATCGGCGACAAGTGCGGTGCGCACACGTTCCCCTACATCGAAGTGAAGAACAGCACGGGCCGCGTCGAGCACGAGGCCACGACCTCCAAGATTGGCGAAGACCAAATTTTTTACTGCAACGCGCGCGGCATCTCGACGCAGGACGCGGTGAACATGATCGTGAACGGCTTCTGCAAGGAAGTCTTCCGCGAGCTGCCGATGGAATTCGCCGTCGAAGCGCAAAAGCTGCTCGGCGTGAGCCTCGAAGGCAGCGTCGGCTGACTTTTCTCAACCACGAATGGACACGAATTCACACGAATCGATTATCCGCGAAACACGCCAAAGGACGCGAAATCAGAATCCGTGTTTTGCGTGGTTCGCGTGTTTAGCGGGCCATCCGTTCCCTCCCCATTCGTGTTCATCCGCGTCCATCCGTGGTTAAAATTCTTTTGATCCAACATGAGCCAACAACCCATCCTCGCCATCCAGAACCTCCACGCCGGTGTGGAGGAAAAGAAAATCCTCAAGGGCATCAACCTCGTCATCCGGCCCGGTGAAGTCCACGCCATCATGGGACCGAACGGCTCCGGCAAGAGCACGCTCGCTTCCATTCTTGCGGGCCGCGATGCCTACGACGTGACGGCGGGCGAAGTCATTTACGAAGGCAAAGATTTGCTCGAGATGGACCCCGAGGTGCGCGCCCGCGAAGGCGTCTTTCTCGCGTTCCAGTATCCCGTCGAGATTCCCGGCGTGAACAGCACCTACTTCCTCCGCGCCGCGCTCAACGAATGCCGCAAGCACAAGGGGCAGCCCGAACTCGACGCGATGGAGTTCCTCACGCTCGTGAAGGAAAAGATGAAGCTGCTCGAACTCAAGGAAGACCTGCTCAAGCGCGCCGTGAACGTCGGCTTCTCGGGCGGCGAAAAGAAGCGCAACGAAATCTTCCAGATGGCCGTGCTCGAACCCAAGCTCGCCATTCTGGACGAAACCGATTCCGGCCTCGACATCGACGCGCTGAAGATCGTTTCGCACGGCGTGAACAAGCTCAAGACACCGAACAACGCCACGCTGGTCATCACGCATTACCAGCGCCTGCTCGACTATATCGTGCCTGACTTCGTGCATGTGCTCTGGGACGGACGCATCGTGAAATCGGGCAACAAAGACCTCGCGCTGGAGCTTGAGGAAAAGGGCTACGACTGGCTCATCAAGCACGACATCGCGAAGGCGTGACGCGGTCGGCGAAACCAATCTTCCAGGCAACGAGAAACCAATTGTGAACGACACGAAGCGCCAATCCGAAGCCCTGAAAGGGCGCAATATGATAGCCCAGGGCAACGCCCTGGGTATCGGTCGTTTGATTGGTGATAAGCCCTGTAAGGGCGAAACAAGTCGCACGGCGCTTCTCAAATCGCGACATCCTGTTCCGCCCTTTCAGGGCTTCGTCTCTTTTCAACGCGTTAACCCAGGGCGTTGCCCTGGGCTGTCATGTCACGCCCCGTTGGGGCTGAACGACCGGGGCAATCGTCGCCTCGTTCCCTTGCCAGACTTGAATTGAATTTCTCCATGACTGCGATCCAAACCAATCCGGCGACCAAACAAACCGATCCCTACTTGAAAGCGTTCGAGCGCTTCGAGCAGGCCGGCGCCAGCGCGCAACCCTCGTGGCTCTTCCCGCTGCGCAAGGCCGGCCTCGCGCGTTTTGCCGAACTCGGCTTCCCGACGCTCAAGCACGAGAACTGGCGCTTCACCAACGTCGCACCCATCGCCAAGCTTCCCTTCAAGCCCGTGCTCGACGCCACGGCCTCCGGCCTCACACGCGACGCACTCGCGCAGTTTCCCTTCGCGAAACTGCCCGGCACCCGCCTCGTGTTTGTGAATGGCCACTTCGCTGCGGATCTTTCCACCACGCCCGCGCAGCAAAACGGCATCAAGGTCGGCAATCTCGCCGCCGCGCTCACGAACGATTCCGCGCTCATCGAGAAACACCTCGGCCGCTACGTGCGCACCGAGGACAACGCCTTCGCCGCGCTGAACAACGCCTTCTTCCAGGACGGCGGATTCGTTTACGTGCCGGCCAGCCAGTCCATCGAGGAGCCGGTGCAATTCCTCTTCATCAACACCAGCAAGGACTCCGGCGCCACCACGCATCCGCGCAATCTCATCGTCGTGGAACGCGACGCGAAGGCGACGGTCATCGAGAGCTACGTGAGCCTCGCCAGCGCGCCGACCTTCACCAACGCCGTCACCGAGTTCGCGCTCGGCGACAACGCAGTGGTCGAACACTGCAAGTTCCAGGACGAAAGCACCGAGGCGTACCACCTCGCCGCGCTGCACTCGCATCTAGGGCACAAGGTCAACTTCTCCTCTCACTCCATCGCCACCGGAGCGAGGCTTTCGCGGAACAATCTCCGCACCACGCTGAACGGCGAACACATCGAAGCCATCCTCAATGGCGTTTACATCACCAACGGTGATCAACTGGCCGACCACTACATGATCGTGGATCACGCCAAGCCGAACTGCGCCAGCCACGAGTATTTCAACGGCATCCTCGCCGGAAAATCACGCGGCGTCTTCCACGGGCGCATCCTCGTCCGGCCCGACGCGCAAAAGACCGACGCCAAGCAGACAAACAAGAACCTGCTGCTCTCCGACGACGCCAGCGCCGACACCAAGCCGCAGCTGGAGATCTACGCCGACGACGTGAAATGCACGCACGGCGCGACCATCGGGCAGTTGAACGACGAGTCGATCTACTACCTGCGCAGCCGGGGAATTGGATTGGAAAAGGCGCGCCGCATGTTGATCCATGCCTTCGCCGGCGAAATCATCGACCGCGTGAAACACGACGCCCTCCGCGAAGAACTCGACGCGCTCGTCTGGGACCGCCTCGAGCAACAGGAAAGCGTGGCGGTGGGGAAATGAATTGAGAAACCACGAATGGACACGAATTCGCACAAATGGATTGCCCGCGAAATACGCCAAAGGACGCGAAATCAGAATTCACTTTTCGTGTGGTTCGCGTGTTTAGCGGGAAGTCTGTCCGTCTCCTATTCGTATCCATTCGTGTCCATTCGTGGTTAAGCCCATGACTCTCGAAAAGCTCATCGCGAACTTCGAACTGCTCGGCGACTGGGAAGAGCGTTACGGCTACCTGATCGACCTCGGCAAGAAACTGCCCGGCCTGCCGGAGGGCGAGAAGACCGAGGCCAATCGCGTCCACGGCTGTCAGGCGATGGTGTGGCTCGTGATGGAACCGGACCTGGAGCGCCCCGGTGCCCTGCGCATCCGTGCGGACAGCGATGCGTTCATAGTCCGCGGCCTCATCGCCGTGCTGCAACTCATCTTCAGCGGCCACACGCCCGACGAGATTCTCGCCGCCGACGCCAAGTCCACCCTGAGCCAGCTCGGCCTCGACAAACACCTCAGCCCCACGCGCAAGAACGGCCTCTTCGCGATGGTGGAACGCATTCGCACGCTGGCGCGTGAGAATGCTAGCATTCCAAATGTGAATTGAATGGGTTTCGCGACACTCAGGCCAACCAATGTTTCGCCCTTTCAGGGCTGGATGGTTTTTGCGTTCGCTAACCTGGGGCTTCGCGCTTCGCGCTCCACCCCAGGCTGTCACATTTCAGGCTTTCAGCCCTCAGACTGCCCAAGCACAGGAGAACGCCGCACCCATAGGTTCCGTCATCTCGATGATGTCGTCCGCCTTGGCGGGCGTTTTTCAGGCCTGAAAGGCCGTGATGTGACAGCCCAGGCTGAAGCGAGCACCGCGAGCGCAGGCCTGGGTAAGACCACCCAAAACAGCCCAAGCCCTGAAGGGGCGTAACCCGCATGGCCCAATCCCTCGCCAACATTGTGGTTCATCTCGTGTTCAGCACCAAGGGCCGTCGCTCATTGATTCGCGACGAGGAACGCGGCGAACTGCACGCCTTCGTCACCGGTGTTTTGCGCAACCACGATTCGCCTCTCATCGAAATCAATTCGGTTCGTGATCACATCCACATCCTCTTTGTTCAGCCGAAAAACTATGCCCCGGCCAAAATCGTCGAGCAGGTGAAATCTTCATCCTCTGGTTGGATTAAAACCCTCATTCCATGGTACGCAGATTTCGAGTGGCAGGGTGGCTACGGCGAGTTCAGCGTAAGCCCGATTCACGTCGGGCCAGTGCGCGATTACATCCGCTCGCAGCCGGAGCATCACAGGCAGGAGGATTTTCAAACGGAGTTCCGTCGGTTCTGCGAGAAGAACGGCAAGCCGGTGGATGAACGGTATGTGTGGGATTGAACATTGTTTGTGCGGTGGGAAAAATGTTTCGCCCTTGCAGGGCTTGCATTCAATTGCGCACAACACCCCAGGGCTTCGCCCTGGGCTTTCACATGACGCCCTTTCAGGGCTAAGGACACCCGAGATCGAACCGCCAAACCGCTAGCCCGAAATTTTTATGTACTCCAACGAATCCGTTACCCTTACCCGCGATGTGGATGCCTCGGTTGTGCCCGTGGGCACGAAGGTCACGTTGCTCAAGGGCGAGACCGCCCATATCACGCAATCGCTCGGCGGCGCCTATACCGTCGTCGTGAACGGGAACATGTTCCGCATCGACGGCCAGAACGCCGACGCGCTCGGCAAACAGGTCGAACAACGCGCCGCCAGCACCACCGGCACGGCGCGCACGCTGGAGGAGGTCGAGAAGGAATCGTGGACGCAGATGAAGACCTGCTATGACCCGGAGATTCCCGTGAACATCGTGGACCTCGGCCTCATCTACGATTGCCACGTCGAGCCGCTCGCGGGCGCGGCGGACCGTTTCAAGGTGGATGTGAAGATGACGCTCACCGCGCCCGGCTGCGGCATGGGCCCGGTGCTTCAGCAGGATGTCTCGAACAAGCTCCTCATGATCGAGGAAGTGGACGAGGCCAACGTCGAGCTCGTCTGGGATCCGCAATGGAACCAGGGCATGATGACCGAGGCCGGGAAGCTGCAGCTGGGG
>JBDHQG010000244.1:0-6561 GCA_039806925.1 Limisphaerales bacterium | reverse complement strand
GTACCTCCAGCAACTGGTCATTGAGTCGCTCGGCAAGGAACTCGACCTGGCCGGCCGCGTGGTCAACCAAGGCCTCGCCGTTTACGGCAACAAAGGTTCGACCGACCAACACGCCTACGTGCAACAGCTCCGCGAGGGCGTGTTGAATTTCTTCGTGGTGTTCATCGAAGTGCTCCGCGATCGCGCGAGCGAGAGCCTGTTGGTGGAGCCCGGTGTGACGAGCGGCGATTATCTCAGCGGCTTCTTCCTCGGCACGCGCGAGGCGCTCTACGAGAAGGGCCGGCAAAGCATCACGCTCACGGTGCGCGAGGTCAGCCCGTTCACAGTGGGCGTGCTCATCGCGTTGTTCGAGCGCGCGGTGGGCTTCTACGCGACGTTGGTGAACATCAATGCGTATCATCAGCCCGGTGTCGAAGCCGGCAAGAAGGCGGCGGGCACGGTGATCTCACTTCAAGGCAAGGTGCTCAGCTATCTCGCCGAGAAGAAGGGCCATGCTTTGACCTCGGCGCAGATCGCGAGCGGCATCGGCGCGCATGATGGGTTCGAGACGGTTTTCAAGGTCTGCGAACATCTCGCCGCGAACGGGCGCGTGAAGAAGACGGCGGGCGCGGGCGCGACGGCGGGTAGTTACGCCAGCGTGTAGCGAAGCTCCGGGCGCTCTGGTAGGACAGCGCTTCCAGCCTGTCCCGGAAACCGAGAGACTTGAGATTGCCGACAACCGAATCGCTTCACCGTGCCTAATAAACTATTTGGAAACTCTCAGTCGCTCCGGACAGGCTGGAAGCGCTGTCCTACCGGGTTGCCTTGGATCGGGGCCTTGTCACGTCAGGTGTCACAATTAGGATTGGATTCATGATGCTCGTCAGGACACGCGTCGCGCCTAGCACAATTCACGGGATGGGTTTGTTCGCGGTGGACGCCATTCCGGCAGGTACTCCCGTGTGGCGTTTCGAGCCCGGTTTTGATCAGGAGATTTCGCCGGAACGATTCGTCGCTTTGCCGGAACAAGCCCAGGCTCACATCCGCTGGTTCGCCTACCGGGACGCCGCGACGGGCGCGTGGATTCTGAGCGGGGACCACACGTGTTTCATGAATCACGCGGACCGTCCGAACATGGGCGCCTCAACCGAGGCGAAACCGCCGGTCACCACAACCGTGGCTTTGCGCGATATCGCGGCGGGCGAGGAACTGACGTGTGATTACCGGGCGTTTGATGCGGAGGCGCGGGAGAAGCTGGGATAAAGCTATTGAAGCCGCAGTGCTGTCAGGAGTTCTTACTTCTTCGCCTTACACCATCGAAGACCGTCCCGTCTGGATAACCAAGATGTCCGTGAACACGGCATCGGATAAACACCTGATTGGTGGCATCCTCGTGCAAGCCGGGATTAACGATCTCGTAACTCGAGTTGGCATCCGAGAATTCCTTCCAATTCTCGGCTTGTGTTCGCGCTCGGTCTCCGGAGCACCGGAGAATTTTGGGCGTGTTTAAGTCATCTTGGAAGGAGATGAAATTGGTCGGGAATATTCCGCCGTGATCATGGGCGTAAAGCATTCCACCGAGGGCGATGGAACAAATTGAACTCGCACAGGTGAGAGATTCAGCCTTGGCCTTTGCTGCCCGCAGCATGGAATAGCCGATGACAAGACCAAGAGCGATGGTTCCGACCAGAACCCGCGGCCATCGGCGTGTTCGTCTAGCGACCATATAGAAGGCAGCCTTCACCAGAAGCCCGAGAACCGATCACCGCGGCGCTTTCGGCTGCACGTATTTGAACGGCTTCGTCTCCGGGATGACGCGGACTTGGGTAGTGAACTTGTAGGGCGCGGCCGTGCCGTTCTCGTAAGTCAGCTCGGCGAAGAACGCGGTCCAGCCTTTCTCTGGCTTCTCGACTTTTGCCGTGTAAACGCCGCCGCCTTCGTCCTTCAGATCGGTGCTGGTCCACGCCTTGCCGATGGCGTCCACGCGGAAATCGCGCGCGTTCGGATTCGTCGCCTGCCAGAGCTTCACGGCGCTGGGCTTGTCCGAATTCTTCACGCGGATGGAGCCGTCGTCCTGCATCGTCCACGAAAATTGCGGGAGCTTCGAGCCTTTCACGATGGCCGCGTACGACGCGAGGAGCGTCATCCACGCATCGGAGTCCTTGAGGGAATGATCGGCGTTCGGAACGTAGCGGAGGTATTTGGTGCCCTTGAGATCCTTCCAGTAGAACTGCGCGGAGTCCGGCACGAAGAACTGATCGCCGCTGGCGTTGATCAGGAACTTCGGCAGCGTGAGTCGCTCGCGGTATTCGTAGGGCTCCTCGATCTTCATCAGCGCGGCATACTCCGGCGAGCCGTCCCAGTCCATGATCTTGGCGCGCGTGTAATCCCCGACGGCCGGAGCGTAGAAGCCGTAGACTTCCCAGTGATGATGGAAGGACGGACGGATGTTCAGCATGTCGATGACGATGGGCGCGATGGCGATGACGCGGTTGTCGACGGCGGCGGTGGACCAGGTGGTCCAGCCGCGCTTGGAGCCGCCGGCCACGAAAAATTTGTCCACGGTGATCTTGCCGCCCTCCTCGCTGGCGCAGAACGCGGTGATGGTGTCGAGCGCGCGCACGGCGGCCTTGGTCATGGGCAGGCGCGCCGGCCATTTCTCGTCGCCGGTGTGGAGGAACTTGTCCCATGTGTAGGCGATCAAGGAATCCTCCGTGCGGCCTTTCGTTTCGCCGGTGAAGACGGTCGGTTGATTCGGCACGTTGCTCAGACTGGCCACTACGGTGTCCGTCTCCTGCGCGATCTGGATCATGTTGGCCTCAGCCTTGGCGGGCGGATTCGTCTTGTGGCTGCCGCCGCCGATGAAGAGCAGCGCGGTGGAGCTGCTGACCTTGTCGGGCTTCACGAGGGTGAGCCAGTGCTGCCAGAGCGGGCGTTCGACTTCGTTGGTGGTGAGCCACGCCTGCGAGATCATGTCGATCATGTAGGCGGTGTAGCCGTCGCCCTTCACGGTGTTCGCAAGGCGGAAGGAGTAGTTCGGATCCGGCGCCTTCACGTAGCGATCGAGCGCAGTGCGTTCGCCCATGGCCGTCCGGTCAACGGCTCCAAGGGAAGTCAGCGATGTGATTAGAAGCGCGGCAAGACAGATGAAGGGGAGGACGCGGGGCGTTGGCATAATGAGGAAGATTTGAATCATCAATCCGACTCGCGGGCGACGAAAAAATTCAGGGGCACCGTCAGAGCGGAAGCCTGCGGAAGAGGGCGACCAGGCCGAGCTCGAATCCCCAGGCGGCCGCCCAGACAAGCCCGCCCATGACGAACGGCGCGAGATCGATGCGGCCAATCTGGAGCGGGACAGCACGCAGGACCGACAGGACATTGCGCGCCGTGTCGCTGGCGAAATCGAGCAACTGGAAGCGGCCGAAGTAAACGTGGCTGTTCACCACATGGACGACGAGAACGCCGAGGAGAAGATATTTCCAGGCCAGCAAGGAGACGAAGGCCAGAACCACGGCCTGCTCCGCAACCAGGCGAAATGACGCCGCCGCGGGGAGCATCCCAATCGCTGACAACAGCGGATGGACCGGAAGCCAGAGGAGCCCGCCAAGCAACGGGAGCAAGAGCTTCACCGCCAGCGGCCAGCGTTCGATTCGGCCGAGGTGCAGGCGGACGAGATGTTGGACGGGCCGGGTATCCGGCAAGGAGCGGTTGATGACGCTGAGAAGCAGCAGGCAAATTTGGAAGGCGACCCAGAGCACGACGAAGCTGAGCAGCGAATAGAGCGTCATGCGCCACGGCTGGTCGCTGCGGAAAGGCAGGGTGATGACGCCGAGATCAATGACGGGAACCCATTTCAATCCCGGGCCGACCATCTGATACAACAGCCCGCGAAAGAGGAGCAGCGCCAGCAGGCCCACGAGATATCCCCAGCGTCGTTGCAGTTCCGGCTCCGCCGAGCGCAGCGTGTGGACGAGCGTGGAGCGATATGGGACGTATTCCTTGAAACCCATCCCGCGCCAGTTCACCCAGAGGAGCAGGGCGACGAGGTTCAGGATGGAATGAAGGAGCAGCATGTCTTCGTGATGCGTGGTGCGTGATTCGTGAAGGAATGTCCGGAAGCGTCACAGCATCCGAAACCGCAATCACGCTTCACGCATCACTGCTCACGCAGGCTACATCATCTTCAAGAGCGTGTCCGCCATGTCGCTCGGCGTGGTGGCGACACCGATGCCGGCGGCCTTGAACGCGGCGATCTTCGCTTCCGCAGTGCCTTTGCCGCCGCTGACAATCGCGCCCGCGTGGCCCATGCGGCGGCCCGGAGGCGCGGTCGCGCCGGCGATGAATCCGGCGACGGGCTTCTTGCAGTTCTTCGCAATCCACTCCGCGGCCTCCTCCTCCGCGCTGCCGCCGATCTCGCCGATCATGATGATGCCGGTGGTTTCCGGGTCGTCGTTGAAGAGCTTGATGACGTCGAGGTGCGACGTGCCGTTGACCGGATCGCCGCCGATGCCGACGCACGTGCTCTGACCCACGCCGCGGCAGGTGAGTTGCCAGACGGCTTCGTAGGTCAGCGTGCCGGAGCGCGAGACGACGCCGATGTTGCCCTTCTTGTGAATGTAACCAGGCGCAATGCCGATGCGGCAGCCGCCGTGCGAATCCTTGCCTGTTCCGGGCGTCACGATGCCGGGACAGTTCGGGCCGATGAGCCGCGTTTTGCTGCCTTGCATGGCGCGCTTCACCTGCACCATGTCGCGCACGGGAATGCCTTCGGTGATCGCGACGACGAGATCGAGCGCGGCATTCACGCCTTCGAGAATCGCATCCGCGGCGAACGGCGGCGGGACGAAGATGGCGCTGGCGGTCGCGCCGGTCTGCTTCACGGCATCAGCGACGGTGTCGAAGATCGGAACCTTCCTGCCGCCGTGCTCGACGACCTGGCCGCCCTTGCCGGGCGTGACGCCCGCGACGATCTGCGAGCCGTAATCGATGGAGAGCTGGGCATGACGCGCGCCGAAGCTGCCGGTGATGCCCTGGACGAGAACCTTGGTGTCGGGTTTAATGAGAATGGCCATGTGAAAGTAAATCAGCGAGTGAGTGATCAGTGATGCCCGGCGTTGCGTTTGTGGATGCAGAGCAGGTTGCCTTCGGTGTCGTAGATGAAGGCCATGCGGCAGACGGGCGTCTGGAACGGTTCCATCTTGAACTTCACGCCCTGTGCTTTCAGGTGCGCAATCGCAGCGTCAAAATCTTCCATTTCCAGGCCGACGGAACAGCCGCTTGCCGTGGGCTTCCAATCCGGTGCGCCTGCGCCGAGTGAGAGCGTGCCGCTGGCAATGTCGTATTCGGTCCATTGCATCCCGCCAGCTTCGCCGTGGGCCATCGTCGCCTTCAAGCCGAGCACGCCTTCATAGAACTTCCGCGCCCGCGCCATGTCGGTGACGGGGTAACAACTAAACGCGATTTCGGTGACTTTCAGCATAACCAATGGACTACGCTAAATGATGATTGCCGTGAAATTCAATTCTTGGTTTGGAATCGGTCAATTGTCATCAGGCTGTTTGGATTCGACTGTTGCCACCACGGCTCCGCGTCTGAGAAAACCCCACAGCTCTTTGAACAAAAAGTGATCAAACGTCCTGATATGATTTTTGAGAATGCCATCCGTAAGCATGTTGGGGCGGATGTCGAAATAATACACGCCATCCAACGGATTCAGCTTGATCGTATAACCTTTGAAGTGACCCGGAAGAAAAGTCGCGTTTACTCCATATTCCCGCGGGGTTTTCCCCTTTCGTTGCACATCGTTGAGGAAGATGGCCACATGAGGAACATCCTTGCCGGTCAGCTTTGCCAACAAGAATTTATCGACGAAGATTTTGTCCAGCCGGTCTTTGCTGCTGGTTTTTACCGAGCCGATAATTTTTACCAGTTGTCCCGACTTGATGATGAGATCGTGCTGATAACTTATCGTGAACTCTTCCTTGCCGTCCACCTGAACCGGCACGTTCACCACGCCTGCCGTGCATTCGATGCCGACACGAACCAGCAACAGCCGGATGAACCGCTCGAACAAATCACCGTTGATTTTCCGTGCGGTGTTGGACTTTCCAGCCGGCAATGCATCCAACGTCGAGCCGATGGACTGCTGTATCGTGTAAACCGAACGATTGACCAGCACTCGATTCGACGGAGTGTCGCTCGCCTTGATGGCGTCCAAAATTTTCGGAAGCTTCTTCAGTTCCGTCTTCGCATCCTTGGCAGAGTAGAGCAGGTTTGAGTTCAGCGGTCGGGAGACGCTGTATTCCGCGTTCTTGAACTGGATGAAACGATAATGCGTTTCATTCCGTGAGACGATTTCGGCCTGAATGGCTCCCGGAGTGGCGATGAAGTCCAAAAACTCCAGACAGAATTCGGCATAGTGCCGCAATTCGGTGAAGTTGCCCTTGTCCGAGGCTGTCTTTACCAAGGCATCCAGTTTCATCGGATGCTTTCTCTGCGCTGTGCTGTTTCTGCGTCGAGTTTCACCCACTCCGCCTCCGAACGACGAACCACGCGATTCAGGCGCTGGATGGCCCATTCGTT
>JBDHQG010000243.1:0-6598 GCA_039806925.1 Limisphaerales bacterium | reverse complement strand
GATGCCGCGCCGCGCGTAGTTGACCCGCACCCGGCTGACCACAGGCTCGTAAGCCCCGAGCGCCGCCGGGAAGCGGCCTTGCAGGCGCTGCCACTGGCGGATCGCCGCCGCGCCGCGGAAGCTGCCGGCCACCTGCACGCCCCACGGTTTCGTCGGAATGGTCGCCATGTTCTGGGTCTGGGACATGAAGCAGGTGGGCCACTTCGGATCGACCTTCGGCTTCGGCGTCATTCTCTTCACCTACAATCTCACGCGGACCCTTGCCCGAATCCCGCGCTGGAACGTCGTCGCCTTCGGGATCGCCTCGGCGCTGTTCTGGCTGGTGATGACGATGAGCGCCGGGCTCTTTCTCGCGTCCGCGAAATGCTGGCCGAAGATCAACCCGCTCGATCCGATTGCCTCCATGCACGCCCACGCGCATCTCGGCGTGCTCGGGTTCTTCGTCATGATGCTCGTCGCCGTCTCCTACAAGCTCATCCCGATGTTCACCCTCGGCGAGGTGCGCAACCCGCGCCGCGCGCTGGCCTCCATCCTCCTGCTCAACGCCGGCCTGCTTGGCCTCGCCGTCACCATCCTCTTCGGCAGCGCCTGGAAGCTCGCGTTCGCGCTCGTCACGGTCGCCGGGCTGGCGTGCTTCGGCGTTGAAGTCCTCGCCATCCTCCGCTCACGAAAGCGCCCCGCGCTCGACTGGGGGCTCAGGCAATTCCTCGTTGCGCTGGCGTTGCTCGCGCCGCTGTCGGTGCTGGCGATCGTTCTTTGCTGGCCGGGCCTGCCGCTCACCGCGCTCACCGCGCAGCTGGAAACCGTCTACGGCGTGCTCGCGCTGCTTGGCGTGCTTTCCTTCGCCATCGTCGGCATGTTGCACAAGATCATCCCGTTCCTCGTCTGGTACTCCAGCTACAGCAAGCAAATCGGCCGGGCCAGGGTGCCCTCGCTGTCGGAGCTTTACTCCGAGCGCCTGCAAGTGACCAGCTTCGTGCTCCTGATGCTCGGCCTGGCGGGCCTGGCGGTCGGCGCGGCCCTCGGTCATGAACGCGCGGTGCAGGCCGGCTGCGTCGTGCTCTTGCTCGGTCTTGGCGCGTTCGCCTTGAACGTGGGGAAGATCATTTCGCACCTGTTCCGTCCGCGATTGACGCCGCTTGCCGTATCGAAACCCGTTGTCTCGCCATGAACACCCCCACGGTTGACCAGAATCTCATCCTGCGCACGCTGCGCCAGGTGAACGATCCGGAACTCGACTGCAACATCGTCGATCTCGGCCTGATCTACGACATCCAGATCGAGGGAACCAAGGTGCGCGTCGCGATGACGCTCACCACGCCGGGCTGCCCGATGCACGAGAGCATCCGCTGGGGCGTGCATAACGTGCTGCTCAGCCTCGAAGGCGTGGAGGAAGTCGATGTGGAGATCGTGTGGGATCCGCCGTGGAATCCCGCGATGATGACTCCCGCCGGCCGCGAGCGCACCGGCGTCCTTCTCTGAATCGAGCTCGATCACTTTCCAAAATCCAAACTATGACTACAAACCTCGCCTCCCCCATCGACGCCGACCACATCATGGATGTCCGTCCCATTCCGTGCTCCATCAAGCACGGCATGATTCTCAAACGCTGGGCGGAACTTCCGGTGGGCGAATACTTCGTGCTGCTGAACGATCACGATCCCGTGCCGCTGCGGTATCAATTCGAGGCAGAGTTTCCCGGCGCGTTTCGCTGGGAACACCTCGAGAAAGGTCCGGTGGATTACCGTGTGAAGATTACGCGGGTGAAGGCCGCGAACTGAGCCGGCCCGTCAAGAGACGATCCAGTCCACGATCGCCTTCTGCACGTGGAGACGATTCTCGGCTTCATCGAAGATCGTCTTCGCGTGGGCCTCAAACGTCGCGTCGTCGATCTCCTTGCCGCGATACGCCGGCAGGCAGTGCATCACCAGCGCCCCGGGCTTTGCGACCTTGAGCAGGTCGGCGTTGATCTGGTAGCCGGTCATCTCCTGGATGCGCAACGCGGATTCCGCCTCCTTGCCCATTGAGATCCAGACGTCGGTGTAGAGCATGTCTGCGCCGGACGCCGCGGCCTTCAGATCCTCGGTGACGATAATCTTCCCGCCCGCGCGCTTCAGCAGCTCGGGGCTCGGCTGGTAATTCTTTGGCGCAGCGATGCGCAGCTCGAAGCCCAGCTTGGCCGCCGCCCAGATCCACGAGACGGGCATGTTGCACGCGCCGTCGCCGATGAATGTGACCACCTTGCCGGCGATGGGACCGAGCTTTTCCTGAAAGGTGAAGACGTCCGTCAGCACCTGGCACGGATGCTCGTCATCCGTCAGCGCGTTGACGGTGGGAATGCCGGAATACTGCGCGAACTCCTCCACGTCGCTTTGGGCGAAGGTACGGATGACCGCGCCATGAATCATGCGTCCCAGCACGCGGGCCGTGTCCTTGATTGGCTCGCCGCGGCCGAGCTGAATGTCGTTCGCGTTGAGAAACATCACCTGCCCGCCCAGTTCGCGAATGCCGACCTCGAAGGAAACGCGGGTGCGCGTGGAGGATTTGCTGAACAGCAGCGCCCACGTCTGGCCGACGAGCGGCTTGCGATGCGTCTTGCGGTCGCGCTTGAACTCCGTGGCGTTGCGCAAAACCACTTCCATGTCGCTCCGCGACATTTTCTCGAGACTGAGCAGATGCTTCATAACAAAGTCCGCGCCCATCCGGGGGACAACGGAAAAACCCAGGTCAACACCTGGGAAAGCCGGTGAATTAAACAGAAGTAACCGCGAACGTCACGAAAAGATTCTCGATTTTTCGGGCCGGATTCAGGCGAGGCTGGCGGCGACGGATTCGATGATCTTCATCCCCTCCTCCGCCTGAAGCCGGGTGAGATTCAGGGCGGGAAGCAAACGCACCACTTGCGCGCCGGACGGAATCGTAAGCACGCCGGCGTCATGCAGGCGGTTCACGAACTGGATCGACGACGTCTTGTCGCTCGCGGCGAAGGCGGGGATTTTCTCCTTCTCCACCAGCTCGATGCCGAGCATGAAGCCGAGTCCGCGCGCGCTCTTGATCACGCCGGGATATTTCGCGGCGAGCCGGGCGATCTCGTTCTTCAACCAGTCCCCGAGCACGCGCGTGTTGTCAGCCAGCTTCTCGCGTTCGATCACGTCCAGGATGCGCAGCGCCACGGCGCACGCCAGCGGTGTCCCGCCGTAGGTGGTGCCGTGCGTGCCGGGCCCGAGCAGGTCGGCGTGTTTTTCCGCGACCCAGAACGCGCCCATCGGCATGCCGCCGCCGAGCGATTTCGCCATCGAGATCGCGTCCGGCATGAAATTCCCGCCGCCGGGAACGCCCTCGAGCGTGCGCTGAAAACTTTGGAACCGGCCCGTGCGGAAATGGCCGCACTGCACGCTGTCCATCATGAGCAACAGCTTCTTCTCATCGCACAACTGGCGCAGGCCGAGAAGATATTCGGCGGACGCCGGCGTGATGCCGCCTTCGCCTTGAATCCCTTCGATGAGAATCGCGACCGTGGCCGGCGAGATCGCGTCGCGCATCGCCTGCAGATCGTTGTAGGGCACATGCCGAAAGCCCGCGACCATCGGCTCGAAACCTTTCTTCACCTTGTCCTGGCCGGTGGCGGCGATGCCGGCGAGGGTGCGGCCGTGGAAGGAATTCACGGCGGTGAGAATCTCGAAGCGGCCTTCGTCGTGGCCGAACTTGCGCGCGAGCTTGTAGAGACCTTCGTTCGCCTCCGCGCCCGAGTTGCAGAAGAAGACCTTGCCGGGTGCGAGATGCTTCACGAGCGCGGCGGCGAGACGGCCCTGCGGCTCGTTGTAATAGAGGTTCGAGATGTGGACGAGCTTCTGCGACTGCTTCACGAGCGCATCGGTGATCTCCGGGTTCGCGTGGCCGAGACAGCAGACGGCGATGCCGCCGCCGAGATCGAGATAGCGCCTGCCGTTGACGTCGTAAACGTAGCTGCCGGCCCCGTGGCTCAGCGCGATGTCGAAGCGCGCGTAAGTGGGCATGACGTTCTTCTGGAACAACGCCTGGATGCCGGCCTGTTGATTGCGCACGATCGACGCGGGCGGCGGGACAATTTCTTTCACTGCTCGGTTCTCTTCGGTCTGGTTGACACGCTCCGCCTCGCGGCGGGCCGCGGACGGCAACCCGGACGATGCACGGCGCTGCGCCGCGCCCGCAATCATAATCGCGGAGACTTCGCTGGCGTTTGCGCGGGACGGCGGCAGTTCCCGCTTGCTTCCACGACGCGCCTTGAAATCCTCACCGTATGCAAAATGCCGACCAGCTCCGCGAACTTCTCCACAGGCAAGCTGCCCTCCTCTAGCCGCGCGCGCCACGCTTTCGAACCATGAAGGTGCAAAGGTCACCGCGCCGGAGCCGGGGAAGCAGGGGAAAGGAGGAATCATGCCACCGGCGTGGTGTGGCGAGGTTGATCGCGTTCTGATCACCGATGCCCAACTGGCGGGTCGCGTGAAGAAGATGTCGGCGGAGATTGAGAACGATTTTCGCGGGCGCGAGATGGTCGTCGTCTCCCTCCTCAGCGGCACGGTGATGTTCCTTGCGGATCTCATCCGCCATCTCTCGCTGCCACTGCGGCTGGATTTCATCGGCGTGTCCAGCTACGGCTCGGGCACGATGTCCGGCGAGCTCGTCTTCACGAAGGAACTCCGCATCGACGTGCGCGGGCGCGATGTGCTGTTGGTGGACGACATTCTCGACACGGGCCGGACGATGCAACGCGTGCTCACGAAGCTGCGTCCGCTGAAGCCGCGACGCATCAAGACCTGCGTGCTGCTCGACAAGCCCGCGCGGCGCGTGGAGAAGGTTCGCGCGGACTACGTGGGCTTCGAAATTCCGGACCTGTTCGTCGTCGGCTACGGCCTCGACTACGCGGAGCGTTACCGCAACCTGCCGTTTGTTGGCGTGCTCAAGCCGGAGATGTATCGACAGAAGTGAGGAAGCCGCGGTGCGCGAGCCGGATTCACGACGTTTCACATTCCGACGGGCGGCATGGGCGAATACCGTTGACCTGCCCATGCACGCTTCCTAAATTTGCCTCAGAATTTTCGTATGACTACTCCGGTATCAACTCCCAAGGGCCTTGAAGGCGTGGTCGCCGCCAATACGCGTCTGAGCGACGTTCGCGGCGACATCGGCCAGCTCATTTACTGCGGCTACGACATCAACGAACTCGCCGGCAAGGTCACCTACGAGGAAGTTGTTCACCTGCTCCACTACAATCATCTGCCGAACCGGAAGGAGCTCGCTGATTTCAAGGCGCTGCTCGCCGAGTTTCGCGAACTGCCCGAGGGCGTGGTGAACATCATCCGCGAGCTCCCGAAAGACACGCCACCGATGCACGCCATCCGCACCGGCGTTTCCGCGCTCGGCTGCTTCGACACGACATGCGACGACGATTCGCAACATGCGCAACGGCGCAAGGCCCTCCGGCTCATCGCGCAGATTCCCGTCGTCACCGCTTACTTCCATCGCCATCGCCAGGGCAAGGGCCTGGTGCATCCCGACAAGTCGCTCGGTGAAGCGGCGAACTTCCTCTACATGATCAACGGCGAGAAGCCGACCAAGGAAGCCGAAAGCACGCTCGACATGTGCTACGTGCTCCACGCGGATCACGGCATGAACGCCTCGACGTTCAGCGCGCGCGTGACCATCGCGACCTTGAGCGACATGTATTCCGCCATCACGACGGCCATCGGCACGCTGAAGGGCCCGCTCCACGGCGGCGCGAACGAAGGCGTGATCAAGATGCTTCAGGAGATCGGTTCGCTCGACAAGGTGGACGCGTGGATTGAAGACTCGCTCGCGAACAAGCGGAAGATCATGGGCATCGGCCACCGCATCTACAAGGTGCTCGACCCGCGCGCACCGCATCTCAAGCGCATGGCGCAGATCCTCTGCGAAAAGCTCGGCGACAAGAAGTGGATCCAGATGAGCGAACGCATCGCCGAGACGATGCTCACCAAGAAGAACCTCCACGCGAACGTGGATTTCTATTCAGCCACCGTTTACTTCTCGCTCGGCATCCCGACCGACCTGTTCACGCCGATCTTCGCCATCTCGCGCACCAGCGGCTGGACGGCGCATGTGCTGGAGCAGCTCGCCGACAACCGTCTCATCCGTCCGCAGTCGGTTTATACCGGCCCGGTCGGTTTGAAGGTGCTGCCGATCGAGCAGCGGTAAGGCCGTCGATGCCGTTGACACAATCAACCAGTTCAATAGACTAGTTGCATGAAAGTTCACGAAATCGGTGCGTTTGAAGCCAAGACGAAGCTTTCGGAGCTGTTGGACAAGGTGCAACGCGGGCAGGTTTTTCATATCACCAAACGGGGCCAGCCGATTGCGATTCTCACGGGAATGAATCTGGATGACGACGCGGCTCGAGGCTCGAAGAAATCGCTGGTGGCACGCTGCCGGGCGTTGCGGGCTCGCAGCAGGCGCGGTCCTGAGTCGCTCAAGGAACTGGTGGAATGGGGGCGCCGGTGAAGCTCTGCGTGGTGGATGCCGCACGCGCCGCCAGCTGGCTCCTTCCCGACGAGGCGAGCAAGGAAGGTGAGAAGATTCTGGT
>JBDHQG010000242.1:0-6618 GCA_039806925.1 Limisphaerales bacterium | reverse complement strand
GGCTCGTCCACGTCGGGCGCCAGCCGCGCCGTGTTGATGAGCGGCGGGAAGGCCGGCACAAACTTCCAGCCCGGGGAATTCCGCGTCACGAACGTGAAGACGGACGTGGCGATCGACGGCAGGGGTTTCTTCGAGGTGCAGCTTCCGAACGGCGCGTCCGCCTACACGCGCGATGGCGAGTTCCATGTCGATTCCCAGGGCCAGCTCGTGACGAAGGAAGGTTACCGCGTGATGAGCGATGGCGGCCCGGTGGTGCTCGATTTGAACAACCACACCGAGCTTTCGATCTCGGCGACGGGCGAGGTGAGCCAGGGCGCCGATTTGAAAGGCCGGCTCAAGCTCGTCGAGTTCGGGAACACGAAGGCGCTCACGCGATTGAGCGGCGGCTATTTCATGGCGGAGAATCCGGCGGCCAAGCCGGCGGCGTCCGAGGAATCGACGGTCCGCCAGGGCGTGCTGGAGCAGGCGAACACTTCCACTGTGATGGAGATGGCGAACTTGATGACCGCCATGAGGACTTTCGAGGCCAACCAGAGGATGGCGCAAATCCACGACGAACGCATGGGCAAGACCATCGCGGAACTCGGCAACCTCAGTTGAACTAAATCATGCTTCGTTCCCTTTATTCCTCGGCCTCGGGGATGCAGTCCCAGCAGCTCAACCTCGACACGATTTCCAACAACCTGGCGAACGTCAACACGACCGGGTTCAAGAAGAGCAAGATCGAGTTCCAGGATCTGCTTTACCAGACTTACCGTCCGGCTGGCGCCGATCAGGGCGGCGGCAACCTGCTGCCCACCGGCCTGCAGGTCGGCCACGGTTCCCGCGTGGTCGCGACATCCAAGATCTTCACCACGGGCGAGTTTACCGCCACTGGTGCGCAGCTCGATGTCGCGATTCAAGGGGACGGCTTCTTTGAAGTGCAGCTGCCCGACGGCACCCGCGCCTACACGCGCGACGGCGCGTTGAAGCGCGCGTCCGACGGGCGGGTCGTCACCAGCGACGGCCTCGTCGTGCAGGGCGGTTTCCAGCCGATTCCCGCCGGCACGACGGACATCTCCATTTCTCCCAACGGCGACGTGGAGACGCGCGGCGCCAACGGCACGCAAACGTTCAAAGTGACGCTCGTACGCTTCGCGAATCCCGCCGGGCTCGATTCGATCGGCCGCAATCTTTACAAGGAAACCGGCGGCTCCGGCACGCCGGAAAACGGCAACGCCGGCGAGAACGGCTTCGGCACGCTCCAGCAGGGCTACCTCGAAATGTCGAACGTCAAGGTGGTCGAGGAAATGGTGAACCTCATCGTCGCGCAGCGCGCCTATGAAGTGAACGCCAAGTCCGTGCAGGCCGCCGACGAGATGATGCAGCTCAGCAACAATCTCCGCCGCTAATCCGTGAAGACACAGCAACCCATCAGCCTGACCGCCGCTGGCACCCGCCTCGGTCGTGCGTGGCTGCATCTCGTTCGCTTCTGTCGCGGTGGCGACCATCGCAGGCAAGGTCGAGGTCTGGTGCGCGGGTGGTTTTCACATCGCGTTCATGGAGCTCAGCGCATGGAACGTTCTGGATGGCGCCTTTCAGCGGCGATGCTCGCGACGGTGCTCCACACATCGGTGGTGACAGGTGCTGCGCCGGCGGCGCTCGAACTGGAACTTCGTCCCGACGTGGTGGTGGACAGCGCGGGAACCTTTCTGCATCAGGTCGTGACGACCGTCCCGGAATCGCTCTCGAAACAGCCGGTGCGACTGGCCGATGCGCCGCCATTCGGCCGCGCGTTCAATTACTCCCCGGAACAAATCAGCGAGATGCTGCGCCGGATTCAGCCGAATCTGCCGGAGATCACCTGGGCTGGCGCCTCGCCGGCGCGCGTGCTGCGCCGCGGGCGCTTCCTCGCGGAAGGCGAGTTGCGCGAGCTGCTGACGGCGACGCTCCAAGGCGAGCAAGTCCGCGACAGGGGAACCCTGGAGATTGGTTTCGGCCGGCCCTGGTCGAACGTGAACCTGCCCGACGAGCCGCTGACGCTGCGCGTGCTGAACATGCCGGCCACCGGCGTGAGCCCGAACTTCATCGTGCGGTTCGAGATCGTTTCCGGCGCGGAACGTTTCGGCCCGTGGCAGATGGTGGTGCAGGCGCGCGTGATGAAGGATGTGCCCATCGCGCGGACGGCGTTGAAGCGCGGCCAGCCGTTGATGGCTTCCGACTTTTCCACTGAGCGCCGCGACGTGCTGTCGCTGCGTGATCCGGTCGATGTCGGTCTGTTGGGCAATCCAACACTCGAGCTGATCGAGAACGTTTCCTCCGCGCAGCCGCTCCTCGCCCGCTCGATTCGCATCCGCCCGGTCGTGGTCCGGGGCCAGGTGGTCGATGGCCTGGTGCGCGACGGGGCGATGAAGATTTCACTCAAGGTGGAAGTGCTGGGAGATGGCCTGCCGGGGCAGACCGTCCGAGTGCGGAACCCGAAAAACAAGCGAGAGTATCATGCCAAAGTCCAGGACGAACAAACCGTCGTCATCAATCTCTAGGCCGGCGAAAGCTTCCTCCGCGCCCGCGCTGCCTCTGGCCGGGCGCAAGCCGCAGATGCTTTCCCTGATCGGATTTCCCTTCATGATGCCACGCCGCTTCCGGACGCTGGCGCGCCTCGCGGCGTGCCTGGCGATCCTCGCGGCCACGGGCGCGCAGGCCGGCAATGGCTCGTTGTGGAAGCAGGGCTCGTCGCGCTCGATGTTCGCCGACAAGCGCGCGCGCGCCGTGGGCGACATCATCACGGTGCTCGTGCAGGAGAACAACAGCGCCTCGAAGGAGAACAGCACGAAGACCTCGAAATCCTCCAGCGTGGATGCCGGTCTCGACACGATTTTCTACACGCCGGCCGCCAGCAAGCTGCTGACGAAGGGCGGCGAGCTGCCGGCGATAAAGTTCGGCGGCTCGCAGAGCTTCGACGGCGGCGGAAAGATCAACAACTCGGAGACCATCACGGCCCGCATTGCGGTTCGCGTCGTGGATGTGCAGCCGAACGGCAACATGATCATCGAGGGACGCCGCGAGACGTTCGTGTCCGGCGAGAAGCAGGAGGCCGTGCTGCGCGGGATCATTCGCGGCGAGGACGTGACGGCGAACAACACGGTGTTCAGCTACAACATCACGGACGCGACGATCAAGTTCACCGGCAAGGGAACCATCAGCGACAACGTCCGCAAGGGCTGGCTGCATCGCGTGTGGGAGAAGGTGACGCCGTTCTGAAATGAGTATTAAGAAAGTTAAAATCCAACCTGCAAGGTCTGATTCTCGACCAATTGTTCAGGGGCTTTGCATCTCATGAACTGTTTCTACCATCAAACCACTACGGCGGTCGGAGTCTGCCGGGCGTGCGGACGTGCGCTCTGTCCGATATGCACGCCCAGTAGTAACGTCGCGTTGACTTGCAAAGGTCGTTGCGAAGAAACACTCGACCGGATAATGGGCAGTGTTTCGTTCGCAGATCGATCCATGCCAGTGTTCACTTTTTTGATCGCACTCGGAGGTGTCGGTATGATTTTGACGGGGATTGATTTTTCAACAAAAACTCTTGGCCTAAGCGTGCTTGTCGGCGCAGGGACGATCTTCCTCGCTGGTGTCTTGTGGTTTATGTTTCGGAGGTCCAAGCGATGACGCCGCCGTCTCAATGCGTTGCTCTCAACCTTTGTCTTAGCTTCCAAGCGAAGGTCGATGAGTCGGAGTCGCGTGATTATGAAGGTTTCTTTTGTGGGCACCGTAGTTATAGTTTCTGCCAAGCAGGTTGTTGGCTTCTTCTTTTACTTTGCTTAATTGGTTTCCCACGCACGTCGCATGCCGCCTCGCGCGTGAAGGATCTCGCGGTGGTGGCCGGGGCGCGCGACAACCAGCTCGTGGGCTACGGGCTGATCACAGGCATCGCCGGTGATGGCGACAAGAACCCGGTTTACACGCTCCAGACCGTGGCGAATTTTCTGCAAAAATTCGGCATGAACGTGCCGGCGTCCACCTTGTCCTCCAAGAATGTGGCGGCGGTGGTGGTGACGGCGGACATCTCGGCCTTCAAGAAGAATGGTTCGCGCCTGGACGTCACGGTGTCCTCGATTGGCGACGCGAAGACGTTGCAGGGCGGCATTCTGCTGCAGACGCCGCTGGTCGGCCCGGATGGCGAAATCTACGCGCTGGCCCAGGGCGCCATTTCGCTGGGCGGCATTTCCGCGGGCAACGAGGGCGCGAGCGTGCAGAAGAATCATCCGACGGTGGCGCAGATCATCGGCGGGGCGATTGTCGAGCGCGAGGTGCCCACGGAAATCCTGCGCAACAACACCATCGAGCTGCTGCTGCGCGAGCCGGATTTCACGTCCTCGGCGCGCCTGGCCGCCGCGATCAACAAGGTCTTCACCAACAGCAGCGAGTCCATCGACTCGACGACGGTGCGGGTGAAGATTCCGGACGGCCTGCAGAACTCGCCGGTCGATTTCGTCGCGCGGGTGGAGGCCGTCGAGCTGGATCCCGACATGCCGGCGCGCATTGTCATCAACGAGCGCACGGGAACGATTGTCGCGACGTCGCGCATCCGGATCTCCTCCTGCGCCGTATCCCACGGAAACATCACGATCTCGATCGCGAACACGCTGGACGTGTCGCAGCCGCAGCCGCTCAGCCAGACCGGGACCACGGTGGTGACGCCGCGGACGGACACCAAGGTGGAGGAGCAGAAGGCGGCCTTCGTCCCGATCCCGGAGCTGCCGACGGTGGAAAAGGTGGCGGCCAGCCTGAATTCGCTCGGCGTGACGCCGCGGGACATGATGGCGATTTTTCAGGCGATGAAACAGGCCGGCGCGTTGCACGCCGAATTGCTGATGCGTTGACATGGACATCAAGCCCTCCACCTCGATCAGCCGCACGACCGCCGTTCCGCTGGAGCGTCTGGCGGACAACAAGACGCTTTCGAAGCCGGAAAAGATCGCCGAGGCCAGCCGCCAGTTTGAGGCGGTGTTGCTCCGGCAGATTCTCGGCGCGGCGCGCAAGACGGTTTTCAAATCCGCGGTGAGCCAGGATTCGCTGTCGTCGGGCATCTACCAGGACATGGTCACGGATCAGCTGGCGGAGAGCATCAGCCGGAGCGGGAGCTTTGGCCTCGCCCAGGGCCTGCAATCGCAGCTGCAGCATCAACTTCAAAAAGAGGGTCCGCCGCCGGAAAAGAAATGAGATGAGCGCCAGTTTTGCCAAAGCCGTGATGCCCCGGGTCCGCCGCGAAGGCGAGGCGAAGAGGGAGCCCGACTGGACCGTGGGCTGGGTGTTTCCGATCAAGACCGACGTGCCCCCGGCCGCGGAAGCGCGGGACGCAGCCCCGGCCGCGCGCGGCAGGGCTGCCGATGTGGCCCCACCTCCGCCGGCGCCCGACGACATTTCCACCAAGACCGTCCATGACTGAATCCATCGAGAAACTGGTTGCCGCGCTGCGCGAGGAGCTGCAGCACTACGGAGAAATGCTGGCGCTGCTGGAGCAGCAGCAGCAGCACGCGATCAATCGCGCCGCCGACGAAATGCTGGTGGCCACCACGGTCATCCAGAACCAGGCGCAGGTGATGCAGGCCGCGCGGCGCGACCGCGAGAAGTGCCAGCGCGAGCTCGCGCGCGAGCTGGCGATCCTCGAATCTTCAACCTTCGTGGAAATCTTCGGGCTGCTTCCCGCGGCCTACAGGCCGCTCGTCGAGTCGCTGGTGGACGAGAACAATTCCCTTCTGCAGCAGGTCCAGCAGAAGGCCCGGCAGAATCACCTGTTGCTCAGCCGTTCGGTCGAGCTGATGCAGCAGTTCCTCAGCGCCCTCCTCCCGGCGCGCGAGACGCAGGTGTACAACGGGCAGGGCAGCCGTGAAACCCACGCTCTTCCTTCGCCACCCCTCTATGAGGCGGTCGGTTAAGCCGATAAACAGGGAGACTCTATGCTTGGACTATTCGGCACGCTCAGTCTCGCGAACCGCTCGTTGCAAACCCAGCGCAACGGAACGGAAGTCGCGGGCCACAACCTCGCCAACGTCAACACCGCCGGCTACGCCCGCCAGCGCGTGGCCATCGAAACGTCGCTGACGATTCCGTCCGACATGGGGCCGCAGGGCACCGGCGCGGACGCGGTGGGGATCTACCAGCTGCGCGATGCGTTGTTGGACCGGCAGATTGTGAGCGAGACCAGCGTGCGCGGCGCGTATGAGAGCCGGCAGCAGGCCCTGCAATTCGGCCAGGCGGCCCTCGGACAGCAGATTGACCGGCAGGCCACCGGCGCGGAGGGCGCGGCGGCGGCCAGCGGCGTGGGCGGCCAGCACGGCATCGCGGAATACCTGTCGGACATGTTCAACGCGATGCAGAGCCTCTCGGCCAACCCGACCTCGGTGTCCGAGCGGCAGGCGCTGGTCACCAACGCGCAAAGCCTGGCGACGCAGTTCAACCAGGTTTCGGCGCGGCTTGACGATCTGCGCGCCTCGCTCAGCGATTCCCTTGAGAGCGACGTGGAACAGGCCAACATCGCGCTGAAGGACATCGCCAAGCTCAACGAGCAGATCATCGCGGCGGAGCTGGGAACGACGGCCAAGGCGAACGATCTGCGCGACGTCCGGCAGAAACGCA
>JBDHQG010000241.1:0-6624 GCA_039806925.1 Limisphaerales bacterium | reverse complement strand
TGCCTCGAGCTGAACATTCGTTCTGTGGCGGTATATGCCGAGCCGGATGCCAATTCCATGCATGTACAGATGGCTGATGAAGCCATCTGTATTGGTAAAGGTCCGAGTTCGGAAAGCTACCTTCGCATTGATCGCATCATCAGTGCGGCTGAAATCACCGACGTGGACGCCATCCATCCGGGATACGGCTTCCTTTCTGAAAACGCTCACTTTGCGGACGTTTGCGAAAGCTGCAACATCCGGTTCATCGGCCCCAGTTCCAGGGCGATGAATGCCTTGGAAGACAAGGCGGTCAGTCGTGCCCTGGCCAAAAAGGCTGGCGTACCGACGCCGCCTGGGTCCGAGGGGAATGTCGAGAATGAACAGGACGCCCTGGCCACCGCCCGGCGAATTGGCTATCCCGTCATCATCAAGGCCATTGCCGGCGGCGGCGGACGCGGCATGCGCGTGGCGCACAACGACATTTCGTTGGTCAAGGGGTATCACACGGCCCGGACGGAGGCGGAGAAAGCATTCGGCAACTCGAATGTTTACATCGAGAAGTTCATCGAGAATCCGCATCACATCGAGTTCCAGATTCTCGGCGACAACCGCGGCAACATCATCCACCTCGGCGAACGCGACTGCTCCATTCAGCGACGCAACCAGAAAATTCTTGAAGAAACCCCCTCGCCGCTGATCGAGCACAAATACAAGAAACTCCGGGAAAAAATGGGCAAGGCGGCCATACGGATTGCCGAGATTGCTCACTATACGAACGCCGGAACGGTGGAGTTCATCGTTGATGACCACGGCAACTTCTATTTCCTCGAGGTCAACAAGCGTATTCAGGTCGAACACCCCATCACCGAAGAGGTCACTGGCTACGATTTGGTGAAGCTTCAAATCATGATCGCGATGGGTGAGCCCCTGAAGCTTTCCGAGAAGGACGTCCAGTTCCGCGGTCACGCCATCGAATGCCGCATTAACGCAGAGGATCCCTTTGACGACTTCCGTCCGTCGCCGGGACGCATCGAGATGTATTATGCGCCGGGCGGTCGTGGCGTGCGGGTCGACAGCCACGCCTATGCGGGCTACAGCATTCCGCCGCACTACGACTCCATGATCGGCAAGCTGATCACCTACGGCAAGGATCGTCGCGAGGCCATGGACAAAATGAGCCGCGCCCTGAGCGAATACATGATCACCGGCATCAAGACCACGATTCCTTTTGAGCTGGCGATTCTTCAGGATCCGAACTTCCGTCGCGGCGTATATTCGACCAACTTCGTCGAAACCCTCCTTAGCGGCGCGCGCCGCGAGCTGATCGAGGAGAAGGCATAGCCGCCCTGGCGCTTGCGGGCGCTGCCTCTTCCAGCTGGCAAACCAGTTGCCTCGTCGGAAAATTGCGCCATTGTTTCCCCCATGACGAAACGCGACCCGATTCCAGTGACCGTGCTGACCGGCTTCCTCGGAGCCGGCAAAACGACCCTTCTCAACCATCTGCTCTCTCAAAAGCACGGCTACAAATGCGCGATAATCATCAATGAATTCGGGGAGATCAGCATCGACAACCAGCTGGTCGTCGGTGTCGACGAAGACATCATCGAGCTCAACAACGGCTGCCTCTGCTGCCGCGTCCGCGGCGATCTCATCAAGAGCCTTGAAGCTCTCGTGCAAAAACAGAAGCGCTTCGACTACGTTCTGATCGAGACCACCGGACTGGCGGATCCCAGCCCCATTGTCCACACGTTCAAAGCCTCCGATCTCGGGGACAAGATGCGTCTCGACGGCATCATCACCGTGGTCGACGCGCGGCATCTGGAGAAGGAACTGGAGGACAGCCCGGAGCCCGCGTCACAGATTGCCTTCGCGGATGTCATTCTGCTCAACAAGACGGACCTTGTTTCGCCGGCTGATTTGGAGCGGGTGGAAGGCCGCATCCGCCATGTCAATTCGCTCGCCACGCTGCATCGTACGCACAACTCGCAGATCGAGCCTGCGAAGATCTTCAACCTCAAGGCCCGCGAATTGGGCGGGAACTTCTCCATGCCCGAAAGCGTCGTGCAGCACGCCCACCATCACGATCATGACCACGACTGCGGGCCGGGTTGCGACCATGACCACTCTCATGATCACGAACACGGCCATCCACATCATCACCACGACGAGAGCGTGACATCGTTTTATCTCAGCGATGACCGCCCGCTGGATTTGAAGAAAATTGAAGCATGGCTTACGGAGATCATCCGTGAACTGGGTTCCAACATCTACCGGAGCAAGGGCATCCTCCAGATTCAAGGCCAGGCCAGGCGCGTCGTTTTTCAGGGCGTGCAGACAATGTTTGATGCGAAGCCCGACCGGCTGTGGAACGTCGGCGAGAAAAAAGTCAGCCAGCTTGTCTTCATCGGCAAGGATCTCGACGAGGCGAAGATCCGCCGCGGTTTTGCCGCGTGTGTGGCTTGAACTCCGTGCGCCCGCTTGCGCGAAACGATCGGCGCGGGCAATAATCAATCAAGCGTCCGGATGAACTGAGATTGAACCATGCCGCTTTACGAATACGAACTGTGTGACGGCAGCTGCACGGCGTGCGGCGGCAAGTTCACGCTGCGCCGTCCCCTCAGCGCGCCCGAATTGACCAAGTGTCCCGCTTGCAAGAAACCGGTGCGCAAGCTCATCTCCACCTTCAGCACGCCGAACATCCTCAAGCCGACCTCGTTTTCCGACGCCAAGAAGGCCGGCTTCACCGTGCTCAAGCGCGTGAACAAGGGCGAATACGAGCGGCAGTAAACCCTCCCTCCCGCCCGCCGATCCGCATAAAACAAAACGCAGCCAGGCATTGCCAGGCTGCGTGCTGCTGGGCCGGAAATGATTCCTCTGCCGGATTACTTCTCGCGCTTGGCCTCCCAGTCGCGGCTGCGCTTCTCGCCGTCGCGTTCCGTCTCCACCTTGCCCTTGATGGTGTCGCCACTCAGCTTCCCGTTGTATTTCGACGTCATTTTGTTCCCGTTGAACTCGCGCGTGACCGCGAACGAAATCTCGTCGCCCTTGATTTTGGCGTCATCAATGGCGGTGTCGCCATTCCGGCCGGACATCGAGCCGGTCAGCTTTTCGCCCTCCAGCTTGAGCTTGAGCGTCGTCTCCCGCGTCTGACCGTTCTGTCCGGTGAAACTCCACTTCCACGTTCCGGCCGGATTCGGCTTCTTGTCGTCGGCTTGAACGGTGGCGGCAAATGCGAGCAGGAGGCAGGTGGTGAGCGAAAGAACGGAAGCTATCGAGCGTTGCATAATCATTGAGTTGAAGTGAACCGCGCGCCGGACACGACAGGATTGGCCCGCATTCGCGGCTCCTGAACGGCTGATGTCTGTTCTGACAGCCCGTGGCGAATTCCGGTTACCGCCGCGCCTTTGAATCATTCATGGCTCCATTGCCGCAGGCGCGAATCAAGGGCGGCGAGATTCGAGGCAACACTGGCGCGTTCCGGGAAATCCGCAGCAAGCTGCGCCAGCGTGGGAATCGCGCCCCAGGCCGTCACGCGGAAGACCTCCATCGCGTGCGATGATTGAATCCCCAGCTCGCGGTTCTTCCGGTCGAAGCGCGCGCGCAGCGTCACTCTCCATTCTTCAATCGAAGCCGGCGGCGCCATGTTGTGCCGGCCCACCCATGGCAGCCATTCGACGATCTGTGATTGATGG
The DNA here is from genome assembly GCA_039806925.1 of Limisphaerales bacterium. Lineage (GTDB taxonomy): Bacteria > Verrucomicrobiota > Verrucomicrobiia > Limisphaerales > JADJPG01 > JADJPG01. Next base: position 2,950 of record JBDHQG010000241.1, on the reverse strand, counting down.
CACCACGTCATCTCGGTGATGGCCTGGAACGCCTGCTCCACATCAATGGCGAAATCATACGCGTTCGCGCCGAACATGTAGGCGTCATAGACGGTGAGGATCACCGGCACCTTGCACGGCGCGGATTTCGTCTCGTCCGCCGGATACTCCGGCGTGAACGCGTGCGGCACGTTGATCATGTAGGCGACGCGCCGGACGGCTTCGGCGATGGTTTCATGATCGTTGTGAATGCCCGCCAGCGGATCGCTGCCGGGCGGCGGACAGAATATGTAGTCGGGCTCGTAATCGCGAATCGCCTTCCACAACGCCGCCAGCAGATCAGTCGTCACTTGCAGGCAAGCTTCGCGCGGCGGCTGGCCGTCCGGCAGGCGCAGCAACTCGAATTTGTACCCGCCAATCTTCGCCGACGCCGCCTGTTCTTCGAGCCGGATGCGTCCCGTCTCCTCGCGCGTGCGAAAGTGATGTCCGGCCTTCCCATTGGTGCAGACGAGCACCTTCGCCTGGAACGCCGCGCCCAGCTTGCGCCGCCACAGTTCGAAGGTGCCGGCGGCGGTGAATTCGTAGTCGTCGAAGTGTGCGTGGATGTAGAGGGCTTTCATGGTTGACCGGTTCGAGATGGCATCACAGGTTTCGCGCGATTTGTTTACCGCAATGCCCGCGAAAAGCCAACTCGTCCTCGGCATCATGTCCGGCACCAGCATCGACGGCGTGGACTACGCGCTGTGCGACGTGAGCGAATCGCGAATCCGTCTGCGCGAAATCTGGTCCGCGAAATTTCCTCCCGCGCTTCAAACTCGTTTACGCGCCACGGCTCGCGGCTCGGCCACGAGCTGGGAGGCAGCACAGCTCCATCACGATTTGGGACGCTTCTACGCGCGACACGCGAGGCGGAGCGCGAAGTCAAAGCCGCAACTCGTCGGCCTGCATGGCCAGACTGTCTTTCACCATCCAGATCAACAAGCTCCCGCGACTCTTCAACTCGGCGAGCCGGCCTATCTCACCGAGGCGTTGCGCGTTCCGGTGATCAGCAACTTTCGCGTCGCCGATCTCGCGGCGGGCGGCCAGGGCGCGCCGTTGGCCACGATGTTTCACGTCCGCGTTTTCGGGAAGCGCGGCCGCCACGTTTGCGTCAACAATCTCGGCGGCATCAGCAATGTCACGTCCATCGACTGGCGGCGCGGCAACGAACCAAAGCTGCTCGCCTTCGACACCGGTCCGGCCAATGTCCTGATCGATCTGGCGACGCGCGAAGTCTCGGATGGCCGGCTTCCGTTTGATCGCGGAGGAAAGCTCGCGGCGCGCGGCCGCGTGGATGACGCATTGGTGAACGAGTGGTTGCGGCATCCGTATTTTTGGAGAAGGCCGCCGAAGAGCACGGGGCGCGAATTGTTCGGCGAAGCGTTCTTCAAACCGGCATTGCGGATCATGCGCCAACGCCGGTTTTCCGACGCGAACATCGTCGCGACGTTCACGGCGCTGACGGCGCGTTCGCTGGCCTTGAACTACCGGCTGCATCTGCCTGCGTCACCGGAGGTGATTGTGCTGGCGGGCGGCGGGGCGTTGAATGCGGCGCTTCGCCTGGCAGTTGAAATAGAAATAAAAAATCTGAACCCCGGCGCGGTGGTTCAAAGCTCAACAGAACTCGGCTGGCCCGTGCAAAGCCTCGAGCCGGCGGCGTTCGCGCTGCTGGCGTGGTTGCGCGTCCGGGGCGAGGCGGGCAACTTTCCAGAAACAACCGGCGCAAGGCGGGCGGTCTTGCTCGGACAAATCTCGGAGGAGGCGCCTCTGGGAGCATGAAATCGGGCCATCGCAGGCGCCTCCGCCAAGGGCTCAACTGCGGGAGCCGGGCGGGTCCAGAGCCGTCCTTGACGCGCGACATCCCACCTTCCACGATTTGGCCGAATGAAATCGGGCCTCACGGTCAAGAAAGTGGCGCTGCTTTTCGCGGCGGTGCTGGCGGTTTATTTTGCCTTGTTCGTGGCCATCGAGAAATCGCGACTGGCCAAGGGACCGTGGCGTGTCGAATTTCAAGCTGCGGCCGGCAGCGACGCGACGCTGGTCGTCGCCCAGCCTTACTTGAACATCACCAACGCCCGCGTGATCGTGCATGGCGAGAGCGTGACCAACACCTCGGCGCAGGTGATCTTCGAGCGCGTGAAGCAGCCGGTGCCGTTTGGCGAAATCATCTTCGAGGATCTTACCTTCCTGCCCGGCGTGGTGACGTTCAATTTGCTCGGGCACGAAGTCGAGCTGATGCCCCGCGCGCTGGTCGTGAACAAAAAGCTGGTACCGTGGCAGCCGGGAATGACCGTCGAGCTCTGGCCGACGAACAAGCCCGCCGAGCCGCCGCACCCCCCGAAAGTTCGCCGGAGCTGACTCTTTATTTGTAGATCAAATACTTCGCGCGCCGCTTCTTGAACTGTTCCAGTTCGCCCTTCCACTGTGACTTGATGAAGTTCAGCGAACCACCCGCAACGATGGCTTCGTGCGTTGCCGGCTCGCGAAGTAGCACCTTCGTCTTGTCGAGCGCGTAGTCCTTCGGATACAGCCGCTGCGCCGTGAGCGCGATGACGATGCCGACGTCCACGGCCTGCAACTTCTCGCGATCAGTCACCACCATCGCCGCGCCGCCGCACTCGCGGTCCTTGAAGGTGCTGTAAGTCGGCGTGAAACGAATCGGCACAAAGCGCACGCCGGGAAGCTTCGCCTTGTTCAACTCCGAGGTGAACACGAGATCATCGATGTAAGGCGCGCCGACGATCTCAAACGGCGTGTCCGTGCCGCGTCCGACGGAGAGCGCGGATTCGTGCAGGCCCACGCCCGGATACAACGTCGCCGCGTTCAGGCTGCGCATGTTTGGCGAGGGATGCCGCCACGGCTGGCCGGTTTCGTCGAACCACATGTCGCACTTCCAACCTTCGACTGGAATGACCGTGAGCTGCGCGTTCAC
>JBDHQG010000240.1:0-6625 GCA_039806925.1 Limisphaerales bacterium | reverse complement strand
GGCCGGAGCCTCGGGGATGGCCACGAGCATTGCGACGATGACGAATGCGAGGACGTGAAAGCGCACGCCCGGAGGTTAAGCACGCCACCCGTCGAAGCTCAACCCGGATGTTGGAACCGGCTCAAGGCTTGTCGCGAACCGCCGATCACAAGGGGCGGGCGGAATGCGGCAATGTCCGGGCTCGTGATGTAGGGCCGGTACGCTCAGTCATGGAATGAAAATTCTGGTTGCGGAAGACGATGCGGTGGCGAGGCTTTTCCTGAAAGCCACGCTGCTGACGTTCGGTCACGAGGTGATGGTGTGCGAGAATGGTCTGACGGCGCTCCGGGCGTTCGAGGAACATCATCCTTACATCATCATCAGCGACTGGATGATGCCGGAAATGGACGGCCTGGAGTTCTGCCAGCGCATCCGCGAGAAGGCGCTGGATCACTACACCTATTTCATCCTTCAGACCGCGCGGAGCAGCCGGAGGGACTTTCGCGCGGCGATGGAGGCGGGCGTGGATGACTTTCTCGCCAAGCCAATCGATCGCGAGGATTTGTTCGTGCGCCTGCGCGTGGCGGAGCGAATCATCCAGCAGCGGATTGAAGCCGAGGCGAGGATCCGGCTGCTCGCCCGGTTCCCGGCGGACAACCCGAATCCCGTCCTGCGGGTTGACCGAGATTTCCGGATCGTCTATGCGAACGATGCGAGCCTGCCGCTGTTGAGCCAGTGGCAATGCGCGGCCGGCGAGCTTGTGCCGCCTGAATTGCGGAGGCTTGCCGGGGCGCTGTTCGACACGGGACGGCGGCAGGAGGTGGAGGTGAGCTGTGCCAGCCGGATTTATTCGTTTTCCAGCACGTCGGTTTTGCCGGAGGGCGTGGCCTATTTGTACGGCCATGACGTCACTGAACGGAAGGAGGCCGAGCGTGAGCTCATCTCCCTGAAAAACCAGGCCGAGGAAAATGCGTTGCATGATCAGCTGACCGGGCTGCCGAATCGGCGGCTGTTCGAGGAGCGGTTGCTGCAGGAGACGACGCGCGCGCTCCGGGCGGGAACGAAGCTGGCGCTGGTGATGGTGGACATCGACAATTTCAAGCAGATCAATGACGGGTTTGGCCACAAGGCGGGCGACGAGGTGATCGTGTCGGTGGCGCAGTGCCTGCGGGACCGGCTGCGGACGACGGACACGGTCTGTCGTTGGGGCGGCGACGAGATGGTTCTGCTCATCACGGACCTGAAGGAACGCCAGGATGTCGCTTCGATCTGCGCCAAGCTCGCCCGGGCCGTGAAACAGCAGACTTCGAAGTTGCACGTCACGGCGGCGGTGTCGCTGAGCATGGGCTCGGCGGTGTTCCCGGATGATTCGGAGGAGCCGACATTGCTGATGCAGCAGGCCGATCATGCCTTGTACGTGGCGAAGGCCGATGGCCGGGACTGCTGGCGCGAGTTCAAGGAGTTTCCAGACGGGCATGATGCGAGGGACAGGGCGGATTTGTTCATCCGGCTGTCCCATGCGGTGGCGGAGAACGGCATCCAGGCGTTCTTTCAGCCGATTGTTTCGACGCGGGATGCGATGGTGATCGGCGCCGAATCGCTGGCGCGCTGGCACGACGAGAAATATGGATGGGTGTCGCCGGACAAGTTCATCCCGCTGGCCGAAGAGAAGGGGTTGATCCTGCAGCTCGGCAACCTCGTGTTGATGCAGGCGCTGGATGCGCTGGCCGGTTGGCGGCGGCGGGGTCACGACATGTCGGTGTCGATCAATTTGTCGAAGCGCCAGCTGTTGCACGCCGAGTTTCTGCCGGGACTCAACGCGCTCGTGCAGGAAAGGAACCTGCCGCCGGAGCGGGTGATCCTGGAGGTTACCGAACGTCAGTCCGTCCTGGGGCAGCCTGCCGGGCAAAAGCGCCTCTCCGAGCTCGCGGAGGCCGGTTACCGGGTTTCGCTCGATGATTTCGGTTCAGGCTATTCGTCGTTTGATCTGGTCGGTGAATCCGCCTTCAGCGAGCTGAAGATTCATCTCGGCCTGATCCGCCTGACGAACACGGCCCGGGGCCGCCGCATCGTGCAGGCGATCGTCGAGATGGGGCGGTCATTGAAGCTCCAGGTCGTGGCTGAAGGTGTGGAGGACCGGGTGACGCAGGCGATGCTGACGGCGATGGGGGTGGACAAGCTGCAGGGCTATCTTTTCTCCAAGCCGCTCGAACCGGCGGCCTTCGAGCATTTTCTCGAACGCCACGAGGCGAAGCCCCGCCCGCGCCGCGCCGCGTAAGAGCCTGTCTGAGAATTCAACCCTTGAGCCGGCAGAGCCTCCGCGGAGTGCGCCCGTCCCCGGGCGCAGAAACGCCCGAAGGTCCGCAGGCATGCAACGATTTCAGGATCGTGGACTTTCTCAACCGTCTGCGCCCGAGGACGGGCGCACTCCATCACCTCATTTTCAAACACGCTCTAAGTCGGAACGATGCAGTAGAAGGTAGGACAGGCATCCTGCCTGTCCCGCCCTGCAAGGCGGTGGGCACTGGAAAATGAACGTTCGTTTGGCCAAACCCTTTGGTGTTCGCGTTGGTGAACTCGTGGACAGGCTGGAAGCGCTGTCCTACCGGCACGGCAGACCTCAGTTCGCGATTTCCTACTGCATCGTTCCGGCTAAGTCGGAACCATGCAGTTGAGTTCCGTTCCCCCCAGACCAACGGCATCGTTCCGGCTAAGAGCCCGGCCCTGTTTCAGCGCACGATGGTGGGCGTGATGAATATCACGAGCTCGGTCCGGCGCTTGTTCTCAAACGTCCCGCGGAACGGGTAGCCCAACACCGGGATGTCCCCGAGGAGCGGCACCTTGCGTTCCGTCTTGTGGCGCTCGTTCTGGATCAATCCGCCAATGATGACCGTGGAATTTTCGCGCATCCGGACGAGCGAGGAGGTTTGCTTGATGTCAACTTCCGGCGCGGTGGCGCCGTCGGGGCCGGCCACGCTGTCGACCAGCCGGGTGATGACGGGCGAGATGTCCATCGTGATCCAGCCGTCGTCGGAAATCTGCGGCGTGAGCGACAGCACGGTGCCGATGGTGATGGATTGAATCTCGACATCCGTCGTGGTCTGCGAGGAGGTGCCGGTCGTGGCGATGACGGAGCGGCGGAAGAACGGCTTCTCGGTGCCGACTTTGATCAGCGCCGCCTGGTTGTTCAGCGTGCGGATGCGCGGCTGGGAGACGACTTCGAGCCGGCCCTGCTGCTTCAGCGCGTCGAGCACCACGCGGCTTTCATCTTTCGTGACGGCCAGGGAGAGCGCCGGGGCGCCGGGCGCGAGGCCGCCCAGGGGATGGTCCACGATCAGGCGCGAGGTCGGAAATCCCCCCGGCACGCCGCCGCTGGAGATGGCCCATTTTTCCAGGCTGCCCGTGACGTTCTGCCAGTCGATGCCGAGGTGAAACTCATCATTGAAAACGACCTCGTAAATCTGCGCTTCGAGGTCCACCTGAAGATGGAGCGTGCGCTTGATGTGCTTCACGAAGTCGCCGATTCGCGAGACGTTCGCCTTGTGGTCGGTGACCATGATGGTGCCGACCATGCGGTTGATCGCGATCTTGCCGGAGGGCGTGAGCAGGGACTTCAGCTGCTCCTCCAGTTCCTCCCAGAACTTGATCGTGTCGGTCTTGCTGATTGAAACGCTGGTGCTGTCGCCGCCGGAACCGCCGCCCGCCGCGCCGCCGGCGGAGGTTGCGGCTGATCCGCCGGAACCGGTGCTCGAGCTCGACGAGATGTTGGCGGTGGTGCTGCCATTGCCGGTGCGGTTTAACCGCACGTAGTCGATGGTGAAAAACTCGGTCTTCGTCTTTCGCACGCGAATCAGCCCTCCGTCGAGCTCCGCAAAATAGCTGAAGGTGTCCAGGATGGCGTCCATCGCCTTGTCGAGCGCCAGGTTTCGGAAGTCCACCGTGATTTGCCCGGTCACGTCGGGATCGGGCACGATGTTGAGATCATTGCTGCGGGCGAAGAGCGCGAGAGCGTCCTTCAGGTCGAGACCTTTCGCGGAGAACGAGTAGAGCTTTCCATCCGGAAGGCCGGGGCCCTTGGCCGCCAGCGCGCTGGAGGAGAGAGTCTTGTCCGGGGCGACCGGGAGCGGGCCGGGGTTTTCCAGCGCGGGCTCCGGCGCTGGCGCCAGCGAGCTGGTGAGCCGCAGGGGCGGGCGTGAGGCGGGCGAGCCGCCGGGAGGCACGAGCCATCCGGACTGATCATGCTTCTTGCTGCCGGTGGATGCGCATCCGGCCAGCCACATCGCCAGGACATGGGCGAGGGTGCGTGGCAACAGGTTTGGTCGACGCAATAAAAACTTCATGGAAACTACGGTTTAGATCTTCCAGACGGAGGGCCGCCGGTTGACGCAGGTAGATCGGCGTTTGCGGGCATGGCTGTAGGCGCTTTCGGGCCGGGCGAAGTTTGGTTCAACTCCACCGTGATGGTGCCGGCCGGTCCTGACAGCCGGATGTGATCGGGCAGGATTTGATCGAGGCGGTAGCCGGCGATGATTTCTCCGGGCTTCACCACGGTTTGATTGATCACGGCAAAGGACCGCCGGTCCTCGATGCTGGTGGCCTGCAGGAGAAAGGAAGGGACGGCGGGCGGTTCGGCGGGCCGGGAAGCCGGGAGGGCCGCAGGTGTTGCCGGAACCGGAGGCGCGAATGGATCACGGGCGTCCGGGACAACGGGGAACATATCCCGCCAGGGTTGTGCGGCGAGGTGTGAAAATGCCGGGCCGTGTCCGCGAGGCTGGCTGGCTTCCGTCGGTGGAGCGACGGGATCGGGCTCGCGGGCGTTGACCGTCGCCGAGCGTCCCCGGGGAAGCTTCACGAAATTCGCCGCCACGCTGGCCACGGCGACCACTGATAGCATGCCAACGACGGCTTTATTTTGAAGCAGTTTCCTCATCTCGGTTCAGGCTGAAGAAATGAATCCGCACCTCCGCGCGCTCGGCGCCGGACGCATCGGCCTGGATTTGCAACGCCGCGATGTCCGCGCGTTTATCGAGCTGGCCGACCGCCTGCAACCATCGGAGCAGGGGCGTGTAATTGCCCGGCATCGCGCCGTTGGAGGGATGGAGCCGGAGCGTGACGGGGTGAAGCTCCAGGTTCGTGAGGGTGCTGGCAGGCGCTTGCACCGGCATCATCGAACGTTCGCAGCGCCATCCTTCCTGACGCGCACGCGTCTCAAGCGCGTGGAGCAGGGGAAGTATTTCCCGTCTATTGGAGACGAGACCTGCCTTGATGTTCCCGACTTCGCGCTGGAGCCGTTCGAGATCGGCCGGGGTGAAATGGGTCGGGCCGGCGGGACTTCCCATCATGGCGCGGGCGCGGGCGCTGACCGCGAGGTAGCGTTCGCCCTCCGGCTGCCGGATCAAGAGGGACCATGCGAACAGCGCGATGGTGATGCTGGCGAGCGTCCACGCCATGCCGGGACGTGTCGCCGCAACGGCGAGCCGTTCCAAGGGCGAAGCCGGGCGACGCGGAACGGCGCGGGGCGCGGCCACCGGGATGCCTTCGCCCGGCTGTCCGGGCGGGTTTCCCGCCGGCGGCGTTGGAAGCTCGACTCTCACTCGATGACTCCGCTGATGAACACGGGCACCTCGGTGGTTCGCAGGGTGGGAACGGCTCCACTGGCCAATGGCGAACCGGGTTCTCCGCGGACCATTTTTCGGAAGGTGCTGTCGGTTATCCTGACTCGAAAGGGCCCCTTCTCCAGATCGCCTTCAAATGTTTCCAGCCAGGTCGCCAGGTCGGCGTCGCCTTCCCGGACGAGGGCCTTGAGGCTGACCGTCCAGCCAGCCGTTGATTCCGCGATGGAGAAATCCGTCAGCCGCATTGCCGGGGGGATTTGAGAGGAGAGATGCCGGGCGAAAAGCTCGACGACGGGTGGATCGTTCGTGCCGCCGATCATGGCCGCGATTCCCTGCAGTTGACGGGCCTTTTGTTGCAGGGCGGTGGTGGTGGCGAGAGATTCCGCCTCGCGCCGCAATCGGGCTTCAGCGTCGCGAGCCTCGTGCTCCCGGGCGCGAACGCGTGTTTCCATCTGCAGGGTGGTCACGGCGGATGCGGCGAGCGCCGCGGCAAGCCCGGCGGCCGCAAGCACCCGGATGGTTGCCGCGCGGCGGCCGGTCGCGCGTGCAAAGTTCAGCGGCGCGCGCGGAGGGAGACTGGCGGCCAGGGCGACAAGTGTCGCGCTGCCGCCGGTTTCCGGGGTTTCATGGATGCGGAGTCCGGCCCGGATGGAGGCGGTCTTTATCGCGTTGAACGAATCGTGGCCGGAGATGAACAGCTGGTTGACGAGCACGCCGAACTGTTGCTGCGCGTAATGGAGCGTGCGGTTGATTTCCTGCGGGGCGCGTTCCGCCTGCGCGGCCCCGCCGAGGGAAACAGTGCGCGAAAAGAGAAGCTTTCCATCCGACCGGCCCAACAGCAGGTTCATGGAGTCGCCGCCGAACGTCGTGGCAAGAACGATCGTTTCGGAGGCGGGGGCTGGAAGATCTTTTAATCGCGGCGAAAGCACGGCGGCGGCAGACCACAGGGCGTCGAGGCGGAGGCCGTTCTCCGCGCAGGCGTTGTCCAGGCCGCTGACGAGGGATTGCGGCAGCAGCGCGAGCAGGTGCCG
>JBDHQG010000239.1:0-6628 GCA_039806925.1 Limisphaerales bacterium | reverse complement strand
GTTTGGAACCACCTCGACCATCTCTGTCATCGGCAATGGGACAGTGACACCATCTCCACAAGCCGCGCTGTTGCCGTTTGGAACCATCCAGACCGTGACCGCCGTGCCAGGTTCCGGCAGTTATTTCGCCCTCTGGGGAGGGGCTGGCAGCGGCACGAACAATCCCCTTCGGCTGCCCATCACGAATGCCACCCGTTCGGTGACCGCCGTATTTCAGCCGCTGCCGGCCGGCCAGCATTCCCTGACGGTTCTTGCTGAAGGCTTCGGCGTGGTCACCAACCATCCGCAGGCCAGCCGATTTGCCTCGGGCGCAACAATCACCCTGACCGCGGCGGCCGAGACCGGACAACAATTCCAAGGCTGGAGCGGCGATGCGAGCGGCGCTCAGAATCCGCTGACGGTGACGTTGAACTCCAGCAAGGTTATCACCGCGCGCTTCACCAGGCGTCCAACGCTGGCGGTGCAACCGTGTTTCGAGCCGTCGCTGGAAGATGGATTTCGGTTCCTGATCTCGGGCGAATTCGGCGCGCCCTGCCGCGTGGAGAAAAGTGAGGACGGTCAATCGTGGTTGCCGCTGGGCACGATCACGAATCTGTTTGGCGTGACGCAGTTCAACGACACGACAGCCGCCAATGCCGAGCTGCGGATGTACCGCGCCGCGCCCTCCCTCCCTTAGGGCGAACGGTGCAGTAGGTCCGGGGGGGAACGGGCGACCCGCCCGTTCTCGGCGGCAACCTGCCGCCGAGTCGAACGCACGACGATCGTTCACCATTCAGTGCGCGCGTGGTGCGCGCGGCTGTCGGGCGGGTCGCCCGACAGAACGGGCCGGTGGCCCGTTCCACCCGGACCAACTGCATCGTGTGTCCCGGAGCAACGCTCGAAAATAGCCCGGCGTTTCAACGCCGGGTGGCGTCCGCCGCGCGGAACCAGTCCCGAAGGGACGGCTGCATCTCCAGCCTGTTCCAACCCGGCTTCAACCGTCCCTCCGGGACACGGGCGCACCGGGCGATGCAGTTGGGTAGGACAGGCATCCTGCCTGTCCCGCACTGCATGGCGCTGGGCAATGGGCGTTGATATGCCCAAAACAGGACGGGCAGGGCGCGCCGCTCCGCGTGCGCCGGATGAATGGTTCAGGCTCCCACAGATTCAGAGAAACCACCGATGGGTTTCTTAATCGGCGGCTGCCCTGAATCTGTGGGAAAATCTCCGCTCGCAACGCCGTCCTCGGGCGCAGCAATGTTCGGCCATCAAAACGTTTTGAAATGCAATGAAACTGTCATCCCTTCTCACGTTTCTGCGCCCGGGACGGGCGCGCTCCGATTTGGGCCACAGGCCCTCAAGAGATGCCCACGGCTTCGTTCCGGCTTAATTTTACCTCGCCCGATGCCTTTTCCATCGCCCGATTCGCTCGTGTGAGCGCAACTGGCGGCATGGATGCACGAAGTAAACAGGTTGAAGTGAAAGGATCGTGTATGGCGAATACGCCAAGACAGAATGAAGCAGAGTTGAGGAAGGCGGTGTCGGTGTGGAAAGGATTGCGTCCAACCAAGAAGTTTCTCGGCCTGACGGTCGAGGAATTCGAGGCGGGGTTAAAAGATTCCTTCGACGCACGCGATGCCGTGACGGAAGCCGAGGCGCGCCTGACGGCGGCCATCAACGCCCGCAATGCGGCGGATGAGGAAAACCTAGCCCTGGTGGCGCGTCTCGTCGCCGCCGTGAAGGCGGATGTCGATGAGGGCGAGAATTCCGAGGTGCTCGACGCGCTCGGCTTCGTGATTCCGAGCAAGCGCAAGAGCGGGCTGCACCGCAAGAGCAGCGCAACGGAACTGCCGAAGGCGGCCTGAGCCACGGCTTCATTCCGCATTCAACGCCGGAGGAGGAAAATCTTCTCCGGCGTTGTTGCTTGATCAGGAATGATGCGACACGTCTGCGCTGCAGAGAAAAAACCAGATTGCAGTTCCTCGCCTTCTCCCACATACAATCTGCGCCATGCTGGCCAGGGTTTGTTCTGCTGCCGTCAACGGCATCGAGGCGTTTTCAGTCGAGGTCGAGGTGAACTCGGGGTGGGGCGATTCCGTCATCGTCATCGTCGGGCTGCCCGACGCCGCGGTGCGCGAATCGCGCGATCGCGTGAGCACCGCGCTGTCGAACTCCGGCTACAAATTCCCGCTGGGCAAGACGACCATCAACCTCGCGCCCGCCGACGTGAAGAAGGAAGGCCCGAGCTTCGATCTCCCCATCGCCGTCGGCATGATCGCTGCCAGCGAACAGCTCGAAACCGATCAGCTCGACAACTTCGTGATGGTCGGCGAACTCGCGCTCACCGGCGCGGTGCGTCCCGTGAAAGGCGTGCTCCCGATTGCCTTGCGCGCCCGCGCGGAGGGCAAGGTCGGCGTGCTCGTGCCGGCAGAGAACGCGCCGGAAGCGGCGGTGGTCGATGGCCTGAAGGTGTTTCCCGTTCGCAATCTCCGCGAGGCCGCGAGCTTCCTCGAAGGCGAAACCAAGCTGGCCGCCACCAAGGTGGATCTCCACGGTCTCTTCGCCCACCGCGGCGATGATGAAAATGATGTCGCCGACGTGAAGGGCCAGGAGTCCGTGAAGCGCGCCCTGGAAATCGCCGCCGCCGGCGGGCACAACATCCTGCTCATCGGCCCGCCCGGCACCGGCAAGTCGATGCTGGCGAAACGGCTCGCGACCATTCTGCCGCCGCTCACGCTCGAAGAGGCGCTGGAGACGACGAAGATTCACAGCATCGTCGGCCTGCTCTCGCCCGGCCAGGCGCTCGTCACGCAGCGGCCCTTCCGCGCGCCGCATCACACGGCGAGCGACGCCGGTCTGCTCGGCGGCAACATCAATCCAACGCCGGGCGAAATTTCGCTCGCGCACAACGGCGTGCTGTTCCTCGACGAGCTGCCGGAGTTCAAGCGCAGCGTGCTGGAAACGATGCGCCAGCCGCTGGAGGAAGGTTACGTCACCATCTCGCGCGCCGCCGGCACGATGACCTTCCCCGCGCAGTTCATGCTCGTGGCCGCGATGAACCCGACGCCGGACGGCAAGATGCCGCACGAGTCGAAATGTTCGCCGCGCGAGATTCAGAATTATCTCGGCCGCATCTCGGGTCCGCTGCTGGATCGCGTGGATCTGCACATCGAGGTGGCCGCCGTAAAATTCCGCGAGATGGCCGCCGAGCGCACGGGCGAAAGCTCGGCGCAGATCCGCGAGCGCGTCATCGCGGCGCGCACCCGCCAGCAGAAGCGCTACGCCGGCAAGGCCCGCGTGACCTGCAACGCGCGCATGGGCACGAAGGAATTGAGGGCGCACTGCGCGCTGGATGAAGGCACGCTTGATTTGATCAAGATGGCGATGACCGAGATGAATCTCAGCGCCCGCGCCTACGACCGCATTCTGAAGGTCGCACGCACCATCGCCGATCTCGCCGGCGCGGAGGCGGTGAACTCCGAGCATGTGAGCGAGGCGATTCAGTATCGTTCGCTTGACCGCCAGATTTGGGGATAGAAACTCCGGCCATGAAATACACCTACGAAGAACTGGCGAAGATGATCGATCATTCGCTGCTGCACCCGACGATGACGGATCAGGAGCTGGAGGACGGTTGCCGGCTCGCCGCGAAGTGCGGCGTGGCGTCCGTGTGCATCAAGCCCTACGCCGTGAAACGCGCCGCCGAACTGCTGAAAGGATCGGGCGTGCTCGTGGGGGCGGTCATCGGTTTCCCGCACGGGAATTCCGCGACCGAGTCGAAGCGCTACGAGACCGAGCTCGCCTGCAAGGATGGCGCGGCGGAGATCGACATGGTCATCAACATCGGCAAGGCGCTGGGCGGCGACTGGGATTTCGTGGAGCGCGACGTGAAGGCCGTGTGCGACGAGGCGCATCGTCACGGCGCGAAGGTGAAGGTCATCCTGGAGAACGATTATTTGACGAAGGGCGGCGCCGGCCTGGGCGGCGATGATTTCAAGAGGAAGCTCTGCCAGCTCTGCGAACGCGCCGGCGCGGATTGGGTGAAAACTTCGAGCGGCTACGGTTTCGTGAAGCAGCCCGATGGCAGCTACAATTACAAGGGCGCGACGGAGCATGACCTGGCGCTGATGCGCGCGAGCGTTTCCGCGAAGGTCCAGGTGAAGGCCGCCGGCGGCGTGCGCGATCTGGATGGGTTGATCATGGTGCGCGACCTCGGCGCGTCGCGCTGCGGCGCGTCCGCCACCGCCGCGATTCTGGATGAATATCGTCGTCGTGAGGCCGCCGAGAAGGCCGGACAAAAAGTCGAGGGCAAGTCCGGCGGCATCGGGGCGGGCGGTTACTGAACCCGAGCAACATGCCCCGGAGCCTTTCAACGAGCAGGAGCCGAGGCGACGAGGCTCAAACTTCCTTGAAGGATCCCGCGGATACAGGCCATCAGCCGGAACGATGCAGTAGGAAATCGCGAACTGAGGTCTGCCGTGCCGGTAGGACAGCGCTTCCAGCCTGTCCTGAAGTTCTCCAACGCGAACACCAAACGGTTTGGCCAAACGAACGTTCATTATCCAGTGCCCACCGCCTTGCAGGGCGGGACAGGCAGGATGCCTGTCCTACCTTCTTCTGCATCGTTCCGGATCAGAACCTCCTCACGCCGGCTGCTGCAGATGTCCAGACGCCGCCCAACACTCGGTGCGGCTTCACGCTGATCGAACTTCTGGTCGTCATCGCCATCATCGCGATTCTCGCGTCGCTGCTTCTCCCCGCGCTGGGCAGGGCGAAGCAGAAGGCGCGTCAGTCCGTCTGTCTCTCGAATCTGAAACAGATCGGGTTCGGCTTCGCGCTGCATCTGGACGACAACGGCGACAGGTTCCCGGACAGACGAGATTTGAAGGCGCTGAACTATCGTCCGTGGGGCGGCTGGCCGCCATCTGATCCGAGAGCAGGGTGGGCCGTCTTTACGCTTGGTTCGCAGCTCGACTGGAGCGAGAAGGTGTGGATGTGTCCCGGCGTTGCCGCGTCGCCGATACGAAATGCCAGGCAAGCCGTGGAACGCTGGCATCGCGGGCCGCAGGATTTCATCGAATCCTCCTACTGGCTCTGGCGCTTTGATCGCGCGAGCGATCCCGTGCCGCTCGACAATTTCTGGGGCAAGACGCCTGAAGCCGCGTTGAACGATCTGCGCGCCGCGAACAATCCCACCGTCGGCCAGCCATCGTCGTTCTCGGAGGTCGAACTCGCGGTCGATGTTTATTTCCCGAACACGATTCCCGCCGTGTCCCCCGCGCTCTCCGGACGCGCCGCGCACGCCAGCGGTCGCAACCGCCTCATGCTCGATTTCAGCGCCGGCTTCTGGCGCGATTCACGAATCTCCGCCAACAACTGATCGCCCATGAAACGCCTGCTCACCGTCCTGCTTTGCGCGCCGTTCCTCGCCTCCGCCGCCGACTCGAACTGGAGCACCTACCTCGGCGACAAGGCCAGCAGCCATTACTCCACGCTCAAACAAATCACACCGCGCAACGTGGCGAAGCTCGAGGCCGCGTGGACGTATCGCGCCGGCGGCATGGACACCAATAACCGCTCGCAGATTCAGTGCAATCCGCTGGTGATCGACGGCGTGCTCTACGGCACGTCGCCCGACCTGCAGCTCTTCGCGTTGAACGCCGCGACGGGCACCGAGCTCTGGCGCTTCAATCCCACGTCGGTGAGAGGCATCACCAAGGCCGGCGTGAATCGTGGGCTCGTCTACTGGGCTGACGGCGATGACCGCCGCATTCTCTTCGGCTGCGATCATTTCCTCCACGCCATCAATGCGAGCAACGGCCAGCGCGTCGCGTCCTTCGGCGAGGGTGGAGCGATTGATCTGAAGAAGGATCTCGGTCGCGACGTTTCCTCGCTCGCGCTGCAATCTTCCACACCGGGCGTGCTCCACGGCGATTTGCTCATCATGGGCATGCGGCTCGGTGAAGGCCCGGCACCGGCCGCCCCCGGCCACATTCGCGCGTTCAATGTCCGCACCGGCAAGCTCGCCTGGCGTTTTCACACGATTCCGCAGCCCGGTGAATTCGGCTACGACACCTGGCCGCCGAACGCCTATCAATACACCGGCGCGGCGAACGTCTGGACCGGCTTCGCGCTCGATGAAAAACGCGGCATCGTGTTCTGTCCGACTGGCTCCGCGGCGTTCGATTTCTGGGGCGGCAATCGCATCGGACAAAATCTCTTCGCCAACTGCCTCATCGCGCTCGACGCCAAAACGGGCAAACGCCTCTGGCACCAGCAGCTCGTGCATCACGATTTGTGGGATCGCGATCTGCCCGCGCCGCCGAATCTTCTCACGGTCACGCACGGCGGCAAACGCATCGACGCCGTGGCGCAGGTGACGAAGTCCGGCCACGTCTTTGTTTTCCATCGCGAGACCGGCGAGCCGCTCTTCCCGGTTCGCGAAGTGCCGGTGCCGATGTCTGATCTCCAGGGCGAATCCGCTTGGCCCACACAGCCGATTCCGACGAAGCCCGCGCCATTCTCGCGCCAGCTTTTCACCCATGATGAGATCACGGACATCTCGCCCGAGTCGCATCGGCAGGTGCTCGAACGCTTCGCGAAAATTCGTCCGCACACGCCGTATCTGCCGCCGAGCCGCGAGGGTTCG
>JBDHQG010000238.1:0-6643 GCA_039806925.1 Limisphaerales bacterium | reverse complement strand
GTGCAGACCCCGTGCATCGACAGCACCAGCAGGTCGGCAAGCCGCCGGCCGAGCACTTCCGAACGGGTGTAGCCAAAGGTCTTCTCGGCGGCCGGGTTGAACTCGACCATCCTTCCCGCCTCATCGATCACCACCACGCAATCCAGCGACGATTCCATCACCGCGCGGGTGCGCGCCTCGCTCGCCCGGAGCGCCTCCTCGTTCAGGCGGCGTTCGGTGACGTCGCGGGCGCTCGCGTAGATCAGGCGTTCGGCGGGCAGCGGCATCAGGTTCCATTGAAGCCAGACTTTCCCGCCGCCCTTCCGCACCACGCGGTTCTCAAGGGTCACCGGCTGGCGCGAGGCCAGGGCCTGATCGAACGTCTGCCTCGTGGCGGCACGATCCTCCGGGCAGACGATCTCGAAGATCGATTTCCCGCAGAGCGATGCCATCTCCAGGCCCAGCGCCCGTTCCCAGGCCGGGTTCACCCGCTTGAGCACCCCGGAGGCGCCCGCCACGCACAGCAGATCGGCGGACAGGCAGAAGAACCGTTCAAGGTCGGACTCGGCGCGCTGGCGGTCGCCACGCTCCCGGAGGATTTCAATCGCCCGGCGGATCGACGGGGCAAGGCGTGAGAGCTCCTGCTTGGAGACGTGGTCCGCCGCGCCCTGCCGCAACCCCTCCGCGGCCACGAACCCGTTCATCGTGCCGGACAGGAAAATGAACGGCACATCCGGGCAGTGTTCCTTGGCCAGCCCGAGCGCCGCCCCGCCGTCGAACGCCGGCAGCGAATTGTCGGCAAGGATCAGGTCGAACCCGCCGCGGCCGAGCGCGGCCAGGAAATCCTCCCGGGTCCAGACCTGCGACAGCTGGCAGACGATGCCCTCCTTGCGCAGCGCCTCGCGGATCAACTCCGCGTCGTTGCTGTTGTCCTCGAGGTGAAGGATGGTGATGAACTCGCAGTTCGCGGAGGAATCGCCCGCCGGCATCACCAGCGGGGCCTCCGCCGGGAACGCCGGCGCCTCACCGAATCCGGAGCCTGTTCGGGCGCATCTCATGGCAGGGCTGGTTCCATCCGTGGTGGGCGGGGCAGAT
Source organism: Limisphaerales bacterium (assembly GCA_039806925.1). Taxonomy (GTDB): domain Bacteria; phylum Verrucomicrobiota; class Verrucomicrobiia; order Limisphaerales; family JADJPG01; genus JADJPG01. The sequence continues at coordinate 5,569 of JBDHQG010000238.1, read as the reverse complement.
GAATGTCAGATGTTGAGGTCGGCCTTCAGCTTCTCGCTGCAATCGGGGCAGATGCCGTGGCTGAAGCGGACGTTGGCGTGGCCGGTGATGTAGCTTTCGACGCGGTGCCAGTAGTTGCCGTCGTCGCGGATTTTTTTGCAGTAACAGCAGATCGGGAGCAGGCCCTGCAGCTGCTTCACGTTCGCCATCGCCTCCTCGAGCTCGTTGACCCGGTCGGCCAGGGCGGACTGGAGCTGCACGACGCGGGATCCCACCTGCACGCGGGCCCGCAGCTCGCCATGATCGAACGGCTTGGTCACGTAGTCATCCGCGCCCGCCTCGAGACCTTGAACGATGTCCTCCTTGCTGCCGCGGGAGGTGAGCAGGATGATGTAGGAGGATTTCAACGCCTCGGTCTTGCGCGCCTCGCGGCACACCTCCACGCCGTCCATCTCCGGCATCAGCCAGTCGAGCACCAGCAGGGAGGGGGCGTCCGGGTTTCGCAGGGCCTCCCAGGCCTCCCGGCCGTTGCCGGTGACGGTGACTTCGTAGCCCCATTTGACCAGCGCGGCCTGGAGCAGGCGGCGGGAGACGGGATCATCTTCGGCAATCAGAACCTTCATGCCGCCCTCTCCTTCATGAGAGATTCCAGCGCGGGAAACAGCAGGGCGATCTGCTGCTCCAGCTGCCCGTACGCCTCGGCGGCGCGGGCAAAGTCGCTGTTGCGCCCCATCTGCTCGAGGGCAAACGCCAGCTCAAAGGCCCGCTTCGCGCCGAAGTTGCCCACCGAGCCCTTCAGCGTGTGCGCCGAGCGTTCCAGCGCCTGGGCGTCCGCGCAATCGATCGCCTTGCGGATGTCCGTCATCAATCGCGGAGTGTCCTCGAAGAAGAGGCCCGCCACCTCCCGGAGGAGGTCGCGATCCCCGTCCACCCGCTTGAGCACGACGCTCGTGTCGAACGCGAGTTCTTCTTTCACGGCATTTTCCATTTTGTCCGGCTCGGAAGACGCCCGGGAGTTTCCGTAACTCTCGATGGCGTCAAAGAGCTTCTTCTGATCTATCGGCTTGGTTACATAATGGTCCATACCCGCGGACAAACATTTTTCGCGGTCCCCCTCCATGGCATGGGCGGTCATCGCCACGATGGGCGACCGCCGGCCCAGCTCCTTCTCCTTCTGGCGAATCGCCGCCGTTGCCTCCAGGCCGCTCATCTCGGGCATCTGCACGTCCATCAGCACCAGGTCGAACGGCTCCTTCTCCCATGTTTCCACGGCCTTCCGGCCATTGCCGGCCACCGCGACGGAGTGGCCCCATTTCTCGAGGATTCGGACGGCGAGGCGCTGGTTCACCGGGTTGTCCTCCGCCAGCAGGATGCGAAGCGGGCGCGCCGTCTTGAGGATCGGTTCGGCGGAAGCCGGAGGCCGGGCCGCCGATGCGCCCTTCATCGCGCCCAGCGTGGACATGATGGCGTCCAGCAGTTCCGACTGACGGATCGGCTTGGTGAGATAGACCGAGATGCCCAGCTCCCGGCAGCGCGCCGCGTCGGCGACTTGATCGGCGGACGAGAGCATCATGATCACCGCGTTGGCCAGGTTCGGGCTCTGTTTGATTTTCTTCGCGAGCGCGAAGCCATCCACGCCCGGCATCATCGCATCCAGCAGGACCAGGGGATACGGGGCGCGGCGCGACGACGCGCGCTCCAGCTCGGCCAGCGCCGCATGGGCGCCATCCACGAGCACGGGCTTCATTTCCCAGCGCCGCAGGAACTCGTCGAGGATGCGGCGGTTCACCTCGTTGTCGTCCACCACGAGCGTCGGCATGTCCTTCAACGACACCAGCACCGGCGCCCACGCCGTCGATTCCCCGGTTTGCAGCCCGAACCCCGCCGTGAAATGAAACCGGCTCCCGACCCCGGGCTCGCTCTCCACCCACATGCGTCCGCCCATCAGGCCGACCAGCTGGGTCGAGATCGCCAGCCCGAGACCGCTGCCGCCATAGTTGCGCGTCGTGGAGGCGTCCGCCTGGGTGAACGCCTCAAAGATCATCCCCTGCTGATCTTTCGGGATGCCAATGCCGGTGTCCGACACCGTGAAATGCAGCATCACCCCCCGCTCATCCCGGGACTTCAGGGAGACATCGACCACCACCTCCCCGCTGGCCGTGAACTTGATCGCGTTTCCCACGAGATTAAGCACCACCTGGCGGAGGCGCCCCGGGTCGCCCACCAGGCCCAGCGGGATGTCCGGCGGGATGTGGCAGACCAGCTCCAGGCCCTTTTGATGCGCCCGCAACGCCACCGTCAACAGCGCGTCCTCGACCGCATCCCGGACATTGAACCCCACCGGATCCAGCGAGAGCTTGCCCGCCTCGATCTTCGAGAAATCGAGAATGTCATTGATGAGCGCCAGGAGCGTGTCCGCGGATTCCTTGACGGTGTTCAACAGGCCGCGCTGTTCATGGTTCAGCTCGGTGTCGAGCGCCAGCGCCGTCATCCCGATGATGCCGTTCATGGGCGTGCGGATCTCGTGGCTCATGTTCGCCAGGAACTGGCTCTTGGCGAGGCTCGCCGCCTCCGCGCCCTCCTTCGCCTTCCGCAACTCATCCTCCTTCGCCTTCCGATCCGTGATGTCCGTGCAGGCGCCGATGAACTTGATGACGTCGCCCTTGTGGTTGTAGATGGGCCGGCCGCGGTCCGACCAGTAAACGTAGCTGCCGTCCTTCCGGGCGATGCGGTACTCCTCCATGAACGGCCGCCCGGACCGGTGCGATTCTTCGTAGGCCGTGGCGACCTGTTGCCGTTCCTCCGGGTGGATGCTCATCTCCCAGGCGTCCAGCGTGCGCTCGTATTCGCCCTCGTTGTAACCGAGCGCGCCGTCAATCTGGCCGAACCAGTCGATCTGCCCCGTCTGCGTGTGAACCACGTAGAGCAGGTCGCTCGCGTTCAAGGCGATTTGCGCATACAGCTGCTCGGATTCCCACAACGCCTGCTCGGCCTTGCGCCGCTCGACAATCTCCAGCTGCAGTTCGCCCGTGCGCTCGGCGACCCGCCTCTCCAGCCCGTCCCGCGCTCCCTGCAAGGCCACGTCGCGCTCCTGGATCTGCCGGAGCATCTCGTTGAAGCCGTCGAACAACGTCCCGATTTCATCGTCCGCATGCTTCTCCGCGCGGACCGAGTAATTCTGATCCGCCGCGACGCTCCGCGACAATTCCGCCAGATCGAGGATCGGCCGGAGCATTCCGCGCTGCAGCGCGAGCGTCAGCGCGAAGGCCACGAGCGCGGAGAGGAGCAGGAGGATTCCGGCGATCGACGCATAACGCCACAGGCGGGCGTCAAACGCGGACAGGTTCGAGCGGAGGCACACCGCGCCAATCACATTGCCCTTCCACGAAATCGGGCGCTGCAGCAGCAGCGCGTCCCGGTCAAAGAAATGCTGGCCGCTGGCCAGGATGGCCACGCTGTTGGTCGCCCCGCGGCCGGAGTGATACGAGGCGAAGACCGAGCCGTCGCGGTTCAGAATCCACGCCGCCTCGATGCTCTTCTCGGAGGCCAGCAGCGCGAGCGTCTCGTCGGCGTTGTTCCGCACGTTGAACTGAACGGCGGCCGCGCTGTTGTTTGCAAGAATGTCCCCGAGCACCGTGAGGTTCTCGACCACCGTCTGCCGGTAGGTGATGATCTCGTAGGCGACGAACCCGCCGCACGCCAGCAGCAGCGAGACGCAGCTGGTCAGCATGATGACCAGCATCTGCTTGCGCTTGATGGACGTCCGCCTCATCGGCGGGCCAATGTTGCTTGTCTCAGTCATACTTGCCCCGGACTGAATCCGCCACGCTCAGCAGCCGGGCGTCGAGCCTCAGGCCGGCGGCCTTCGCGGACTCCAGACTGATTTCGAATCGAACCAGCTGCCCCTTGAGCAGGAAATTGATGACGCCGCCCTGATCGAGGAAGTCGTCGAATTCGCCCACCGTCAACACGGGCGCCCCCTTCAACCGCTGTCTCACGTCGCGCCAGCGCCGCCGCTCCGAAGAGGCCACGAACAGAATGTGGCATTCCTTCATTTCCGCCTCGGAGCCGGCCCTTCGCACGACCAGCGCCCGGCCGGCCCGCCGGCTGCGCGCATTGGCCTCCACCGCCGCCTCCAGGAAGCTTCCAAACGGATCCTTGCCGGCAATGCCGATGACCACCGGTGAATTCGTGGAGCTGAACGCCTTGTCGGGCCATGTGGCATACGTGGCGAAGTTCACCAGCAGCTGCCTTGACCTGATACTCGGGAGCGGCCGGCCCCACCGCGGCCATCCCTCCGCATACCGCCCAGCAGAACAGGACAAGCAGCCCAAGCCCCCGCCCGCCGCCAGGCGCGGCGGCAAAGCGTGCTCGCGGAGCCGCAGGTCGAGATCGGGTGGAGGCGGCGCGGGTCATCCTCAAATTCAAAAGTTGATGCTGATCTTCCCGTAAACGCTCCGCTGCGTTTCCGTCTGCTGAACCGGAATGATCGTGGGCACGAACTCGAGGTGCCGGTCATCGAACAGGTTCTGGCCCGCAATCGAGAACTCCACCCGCGAACAAGGCCGCCACGCCAGCCGCGCATCCGCCGCGAAATACGCGCCCACGCCCAGCTCGCGCAATTGATCCACGTAACGCCCCATCAGATCGAAATGGAGATGGCCCGGCAAATCGAGCGACGTTTGCAGCGTGATCTGGTGATGCGGGCTCTTTTGCTCATCGTCCTCCGCGTCGCCGTCGTTGCTCGACCGCTTCGGGTGCAGTTGCGCCTCCAGGAGCGAGTAGGAACCGCGCCAGCGCCACCAATCCGCCGGCTGCCACGTCAGCGCCAGCTCGCCGCCAAACGTCTCCCCCGAAGCCTTGTTATCAATCGCAATGCGGCCGACGATCGGAGAGCCCGGCAGGCCCGGATCCAGCGCCGCGCCGCGAAACTCCGTCGTCCGCAAGTCGTCATACACATTGTAGAACGCCGCGAGATCCACCGACACCCGGTCCCACAGCTGGACCCGGTAGCCGGCTTCGTAGGCGGTCAATTCCTCGGACTTGTAGTCGGCGTTGCCAAAGACGGATCCGACCGTGGGCGGTGCGCCGGCGGACACCCGATCGTTCAGCCGGATGCCGTCTTCGGCCCGGGACGGCGTTCGCACCGCGCGCGCCACGGAGGCCCACAGGGTGTGCCGCTCACCGGGCGTCCAGGACACTCGCGCGCCGGGCTGGAACTCAAACCCCGTATAGTCGTTGTGCTCGAACTTCGATCCGAGCACCAGCTGGAGACGCTCCGGCACCAGCGTGATTTCATCCTGCATGAACAGGCTGCCCAAGTGGCTTGTCCTCCGCTCTGGATTAAAGCTCGTGAGGAAATCTCCTTCCAGGTGATCCATGCTTGCGCGATATCCGAGCCCCCACGTCCAGAAATTCCACTCGTTAATCCGCCAGTGATGCTGCCAGTCGATGTCGAAGGTGTCCCGCTCCTCCATCAGCAACCTGCGCGCATCGCGCCGCGTTCGGTCGTAATAGATCTGCAACGTCATGTCCGACTCCGCCGAGAACTCATGCTTCCACCGTGTCAGCAGATTGCCGCCGCTCACAT
>JBDHQG010000237.1:0-6645 GCA_039806925.1 Limisphaerales bacterium | reverse complement strand
CACGATGTTCGCCACCTCGAACGAATGTTGGGTGAGCGTCGCGAGCAACCGTCCATCGAGATGGTAGAGGTAGAAATTTCTCCAACCCGTGCGCTCGGAGTTCCAGATGAAGCGCTGGCCGTCCTTGAGGAACCGGCGCGGCGGCGAATTCTCCGCCCAGCTCGCGGGCCATTCCTCGCGCACGACCACGCGGCATTTGCCTGTCTCCGGATCGGCGGCGACCAACTCAGTGACGTTCTGACGGCGGTTGGCGCGATGGAAGAGCAGCACGCTGTCATCCTGCGCCCAGAAGACATCGTAGACGTAATGCCCGACCACGGCGTCATCGAACGCCTTGCCGTCGCGAACATCCACGCGCACCGTCTTCTTCGATTTCAGATCGTAGATGAACAAATCCACGGTTGGATTCGTGTCGCCCGCCTTCACATACGGCTCGACATCGAGCGTGCTGTGAATCTTCGTCATGTTCAGCGTGAGCGGGAAGTCGCGCACCTGGCTCTCATCGAAACGGTAGAACGCGAACTTCTGGCTGTTGCTCGACCACCACATCGCCGTGTTCTGATACAGCTCCTCGCCATACACCCAGCTCGCCGAGCCGAACTTCAACCGCGATTTTTCGCTGCCGTCCGTGGTGATCGCGTTCGTGCCCTGGCCGTTGGTGGAGCCGAGCCAGAGGTTGCGATCTCGATAAAACGCCCGCCACTGGCCGTCGGGCGAAAAGCTGTAGGTGTATTGCCGCCCGCGCTCGATGCGCTCGCCCGTGCCGCCGGTTCCGCCGCGCGAACGACGGGCCGGCTCGTTTGTGGACGCCGGAGAATTGGTCGATCCTTTCGGCCACACGCTGGTCAATCCGCTGGCGATGTCGTAACGATGCCGGACTCCGTTTCGCGAATACTCAAATGCCCGTCCGCCATCCTTCCATGTGACCGTCAACGCGCCTGATTGAAACAAATTCGTCATCTGCCGCGTCACGCGCCCGTAACGCGCGGCACCGGACATGCCCTTGAGCCGATCCTGGGCGTGGATCGAAAACGGGAGTGAGGCAAAAAGAACCAACGCCAGCAGCTGGGCGGAGACAACAACAAGCCGTTTCATCATGTGCGGGAAGAATGTCGATTACCTGCAAACTGTCGAGGACACAGCGAACGGAGCCGCGAAGCGGATGGCTCACTCACCATCACCAGCTCAGCTCAATCAACGAAACCGCCTGACGCGGGAGCGTAAATCGAAGCAAGCCGCGACCATCCGCGATCCGCAGCGTCCGCGTCGCTGGCGGCGCGAGGCGACCAACCTTCTCGAGCTGCGCATGTTGTTCGGCACTGAGCTGCGCGGGCGAGCCCATCTTCTTCCAGGCGGTGAAGGCATTGCTCGTCTGTTGATCGATGAGATAGCGATTCACCGTCGCCCTGCCCTCGCGCAGCGACAGTCCGCCCAGGTGCAACTCCACCATCGCCTCCCTGCCCGGCACATCGTCATCGTGATAATGCCACGCCAACACCCACACCTTCTTCCCCTCTGCACTCGCGAGCGCCGCGACATCCGGCTCCCCACGCACGCCGCGCGCCAGCATGTCTGCGAGCGACACCGCCGCGGAGCTTTCCACTGTCATACGGTCCCCGCGCATCATCGCGAACATCCGGAAGACATTCAGCACCGGCTTGTCGATGCCGTTGCTCGCCAGCGAACGAAACCCCGCGAAGCTCGGCTGGTCCTCGAACTCGAACGCCCACGTCAGCGCGCCTTCGAGATTCACCCCGTGCTTCGCCGCGAGATCGAGCTTCCGCGCGAAGCTCGCCGCCGTATAGCTCGAATACATCGTGCCGTTGCGATACGCGAGCTGCGGCCCCTGACACGCCGCGCAGCCTTCCGGATCGGATTCGCCGATGACAATCGGTTTGTCCTTCAGCTCCGGATACGACGCCACAATGCGGAAGCCATCCTCGACGGTGCGCAAGTGAGTCGCGATGCCCATGCGGACGTGGCCATTCGTGGTGACCGGTGCGCCCTTCGCGTGAAAGGAAACGAAGTCTAGCGGCGTCCCAATCTTGCCCGTGGCGTAATTTGTCCCGCGCAGGCAGTGCTCGAAAAACTCGCGACTGAACTTTCCACCGCTGCCGGCGGTGTCCGGTCCGCCCACCCGCGCCGTCGGCAACGCCCGCCGCACCGCGTCGATGGCGTAATCATGCAGCTTGCGAAACTCCGCCGGCGTCCCGCGCCAGTAACCGATGTTCGCCTCGTTCCACACCTGCCAACACCACTGCTCCACCTCCTCGCGACCGTAACGCTCCACGCAATGCTTCACCCACTGGAAGACGAGCTCGGCCCACTTGTCGTAGTCCTTCGGCGGATACGCCCACCCGGTGTAAATCTCCTCGTAACGCGCCCGCGGCGTCCATTGATGCTGATACGGCTCCGGCTTGATCGAGAGATCCTTCGGCATGAAACCAATCTGCGCGTACGGACGCACGCCGCGCTCAAGATAGGTATCGAAGATGCGATCAAGAATCGTCCAGTCGTAGATCGGTTTTCCGTCTGCCGCCTCGCGATACACGCCGGTGGAACCCCACTTCAACGCCGGCGTTCCATCGCCGGAGGTGAGCAGATTATGCGTGCGAAAGTAAACGCGCTTCGGCGACAGCTCGCCGAGCTCCGCGAGCAGCTTTCGCCCGTTCGTCATGTAGGCGTAGTTCGGCTCGTCCGCGCCGAAGAACCGCCAGATCGGTTTCAGCTCGCCCAGCTTCTGCGTCACGTCGACGCGCATCGTGACCGGAAACGTCTCTTCCGCCGCACGCGCCGTGTGCATCGCAAGTGACATCACCAGCACAACTGCGATGAACGAGATTCGGGAAAGCAGCTTCATAAAGACGCGTTCAATTCAACCTCGGCTCCACGCCCATCAAATGCCGCACGAAGAAATCTTGCATCCGACGGCGGCCATACGGACTCCCGCCCGCGCCGTGCCCCGCGCCGGGAAAGACGATGATGTCGAAATCCTTGTCCGCCTTGATAAGCGCATTGGCCACCTGCATCGTGCTCGCCGGGTCCACGTTCTTGTCGAGCTCACCAACCGTGAGCAGCAGCTTGCCCGTCAGCTTGTGCGCCAGCGTGACGTTCGATTGCTCCTCGTAATGTTTCCCGATGGGCCAGCCCATCCACTGCTCGTTCCACCAGATTTTATCCATGCGATTGTCGTGGCAGCCGCAGTCGGCCACGCCCGCCTTGTAGAACTCACCATGCGTCAGCAGAGCGCCCAGCGCGTTCTGTCCGCCGGCGGAACCACCATAGATGCCAACGCGCGTAATGTCCATGTAGGGATACTTCGCCGCCGCCGCCTTGTGCCACAGGATGCGATCCGGGAAACCCGCGTCGCCGAGATTCTTCCAGCACACGTCGTGAAATTTCTTCGAGCGATAGCTGGTGCCCATGCCGTCCATCTGCACGACGATGAAGCCCAGCTCGGCGAGACTCTGCATGTTGTTCAACGCGCTAAAGCTTTTCGGCACGAACGCGCCCTGCGGCCCGGCGTAGATGTTTTCGATGACCGGATACTTCTTCTTCGGATCGAAGTTCGTCGGACGATTGATCACACCGTAAATGTCCGTCACACCATCGCGCGCCTTGGCGACAAAACGCTCGGGTGTCTGCCAGCCGGTCTTCACCAGCGCGCTGAAATCGCCACGCTCCAACTCGCAGACGAGTTTACCGTCTTCACTGCGGCGCAGTTCGTTCACCGGCGCGTGGTCCACGCGCGACCAGGCATCGACGAAGAACTTCCTGTCCGGCGAAAACTCAATCGAGTGATTGCCGTCGCCTTCAGTGAGAATCACCAATCCGCTTCCATCAAAGTTCACGCGCGCGAAGTGAATGTAGTAAGGGTCTTGTCCCGCACGAATGCCGCCCGCGCGGAACCAAACCTGGCGCTTCTCCTTGTCCACTCGTTCCACGCCGCGCACCACCCATTCGCCCTTCGTGATCTGGTTCTTCACCTCGCTCTTGCGCGCATCGTAGAGATACAGGTGATTCCAGCCATCGCGCTCGCTCATCCAAATGATTTCGCCCGTATCATCGAGATACTCGGTGAACGACTTGCCGCTGTAATCGATGAACGTCGCGTTCGTTTCATCGATGATCGGCTTCACCACACCGGAACGCGCATCGACCGCCAGGATGCGCAGCGCCTGATGCCCGCGTTGATTGAAGAGGAACGTGAAGCGCGACGAATCCGCATCCCACCGGATGTCGCTGACGCTCCACGGATTCGCGAACAGCTCGTCGCTCACCGGAATCTGCCGCTGCGCAATCACGTCGAAGAGCTGCGGCTTGGCCACCGGCACGCGGTCACCGGGCTTGCGGTATTCGAGCGAATGAAGCTTAGGCTGGAGCTGATCTTTCGGCGACGACTCGACCATGTAAATCTTGTGCTCCTCCCCTTCCCTTGTCCGCACACCGACGATGCGCCGTGAATCCGGCGACCAATAGACGCGCTCGCCATAGGCGTCGCCTTCCTTGCCGTCGCTGCTGAGCGAAATCTCTTCGCCATCTTCGAGACTGCGGACCATGAGATTGTGATCCTTGATATAGGCGCGAAACTTCCCATCGGGCGAAGTCATCCGATTGCTCGCCGACGCGTCGGGATTGTTCCGCCGTCCGCGCCCGCGCAACGACGCCGCCATCGCGACGGTGTTGGTGATTTCTGCGAGGCCCGGCTTCTCCGCTCCTTCAAACGCCGCGACCGTTCGCCCATCCATCGTCACCAGCCAGACGTGACCCGCGTAGGTGTTCTGTTCGCGACGCGCTCCGGCCGCCAGCATTCCGTAGCTGCGCGACTGACCATCTTCATCGAGCCAGTGCAATTCCACCGTGGCGGTTGTCTTGTTGATGAACGTCAGCGAAGTCTGCGGCCCCGCGCTGCGACTCGCGTGCGGCGCTTCGTCCGCGCCGAACTTCGTCGCCGGCGTCGTCTTTGCATCCTTGTTTTCACTGAGCTTGTAGTCCGTCAGATTCGCGCGCCAAGCCTTCCCGCCTGCGCTGAATTCAATCTCCATCGGTGATCGCCATTCGAGTTGTTTGAGCGGCAGATCCTCCGCCTTGGCATCCGTGACGCCCACGCTGACCAGAGCCGCCGCCAGCCTCGCGTGATCAAACGCCGCCTTCCGCTCGCCCTTCTCCGCGTCCACGAGGATGAACTCGTGCGAGTCCGAACCAGTCTTCACCTGATACCAAAACTTGGTTCCGCCCGGCAGCCAGTTCGCCTGCACGCGGTCGCGATAAACCTTGTTCTCGGTGAGCTTGCGGAGATTCGCCGTGCGCTCGTAGTCGGCGCGCGTGCCTTGGGCGGAGGACCACGAAGCAATGAAAAGACCGCAGACCATCAGAACGAGAGCAGAGGAGTTGGCAGGAAATAGCCGGGGCTTGAAGGGAGATTTCATAGGCGTGCTGCGTGCGTCCGTGATTCTGGCATTGCGGCGGAGGATGTCTTGGACTCGAATGACAGCCAAGCCGTGAATTCGAGCACATTGATCCATCTCGCCCGCCACGCCGCGCCGACTGATTTCCGCGCGGACCTCTCGGTCATGGAACAGCTGTTCGATCACATCCCCGACACCGTCTTCTTCCTCAAGGACTCAGCCGGCCGTTACCTCGCCGTGAACCAGTCGCTCGTCGAACGTTGCGGCCTGCACGAAAAACCCCAGCTCATCGGCCGTCATGTGCGCGACGTGTTCCCGCGAGACCTCGCCGCCCGCTACGCCGCGCAGGACGAAACCGTGCTCCGCACCGGACGCCCGATCATCGACCGCCTCGAACTCCACTGGTACGCGCGCGGCAAATCCGGCTGGTGCCTGACCACGAAGCTTCCGCTTCGCGACCCCACGGGACGCATCATCGGCCTTGCCGGCATCTCGCGCGACCTGCGCGCGCCCGGCGACCGCGAGAGCATTCCCGCCAGCCTAGCGAGTACACTCGAATTTCTCGAAGCGCACTTCGATGAAAACCTTTCGCCCGCGTCGCTCGCGAAGCACGCCGGGCTTTCGCCGATCCGTTTCGCGCGCCTCATCAAGCGCATCTTCCGCATCACCCCAAGCCAGCTCATCACGCAGACGCGTCTCGCCGCCGCCTCGCGCCTCCTGCTCGAAACCTCCCGCCCCGTTTCCGAGATCGCGCACGCGTGCGGCTTCTACGATCACAGCGCCTTCAGCCGCGCGTTCCGATCCGCGGCGGGAACGACGCCAATCGAGTTCCGCAAACGGTTTGTTTGAACCAACGCGCGTGCGTCCGTAGTCGGCCCGAAAGCGAAATCCGTATTCCCGCCTGTTGCAACCTTCAGGGCGATCTTCAAGAGTGAAGTTGTGCCCGTTCAACCGGATCGCCCCGCGTAAGGCGCGTCGAAGGATTTCGACTGGAATGCGGGAGGCGGATGAAACCCACGGGCAGCCTGATACATGGATCGTTGTATGAATCAACCTACTTTGGCCAAGCAGGTGGAAAGTTCCCGCTGGGATCCCAAGTTTCCCTTTGATCTCGTCATCGCCTACGATGACACCGAGACACGGCGCCGCGCGATGCATCTTTACGATCATCTCGCGCAACAGTTGATCGATGACTATGACTTCCAATGCTCGTGGTGGAAGTTCGATCACCTCGCCA
>JBDHQG010000236.1:0-6655 GCA_039806925.1 Limisphaerales bacterium | reverse complement strand
GATTTCGAGCGCTTTTACGAGATGCTGCGCCAGGGAAAAGACAACGACGTGATCGTTTCCTTCCTGGGTCCACCGGCCCTTTCCGCCGATCAGCTGGCAAAGCTCGGAACGAAGCGTTGCCGCGTCGTCGCGCTCTGCCCGGGAGCGACGCCCGCCCGGGCCGACCTCAAGGATGCGTTCCAGCAAAAGCTTCTGCACGCAGCGATCATCAGCCGCCCGGATGCTCCGGCCCGGGCGGGCGCGGGCGATTCCCGCGCGGCGTTTGAGCAGATGTTCAAGGTGATCACGCCTTCCAACCTGGACGATCTGGCGGCACCCGGCGCGACCGCCAGCGTGAACTGAGACATGATTCTTCGCCATCACCCATTGCCCGCAGGAAAAGCCAGCCGTGGAGGATTCACGCCCACGGACCTGATGGTCACCCTCGCGGTGATTTTTGTGCTGGCCGCAGTCGTGGTTCCGATGGTGATGCGGGCGCGGGCGAAATCCCGCCTTGAAACCTGTCTCGGCAACATGAAGCAGGTGACCCGGGCCGTCCTGGAGTATGCGGATGAACACAACCGCACGTTTCCGCGCGTGGACGGCAGCCCCGCGCCCGGCGGCTGGTGGCATTACAAGGAACAGGTGAAGGGCTACCTCGGCCTGACCGGCCCGGCTTCGGCCGGGGAGAAAGTGTTCGCCTGTCCCGACGACCGCGGCTACGGCGACGGCGGCGAGAAGCCGCTGCCCTTCTGCCACCAGAAGAAATACAATTACACGAGCTACGTGTTCAATGGAGTGGACCTTCCCGGCGTGCCGAACATCGCCGGCCGCACGGTGGCCTCGATCAAGCGCCCCTCGCGCACCCTGCTGGTGATGGAATGGACCGCCCATGCGCCGCTCTCGTGGCACGACAGCCTGACGCGCGGCGCCAACACGCCGTTCTACAATGACGCGCAGAGCGTCGTGGGGTTTGTCGACGGGCGCGCGGCCTACACGAAGATTTTTTACGACGGCATCAACGCCGCCTATACCCGCGATCCCGCCGCGGGCTACGATTACCAATACAGTGGCGATTGACCGGCACCGATCTGTTTTATGAAGAGATGTATCCTGGCGTTTGCCTTCACCCTCGTTTCCTTCGCCGCGTCCGCCGCCACCCTGATCGTGGGAGAATGGACGCCGATCTTCAAAGGCATCGAACTCGCCACCGGCCAGCAGGTGGCGACCCAGGGCGGCGAATACAACCTGCGCCTGCTCTGCTATCGCGTGGATCTGACGGACCCGGATGTCGTCCTCATGACGACGCCGAAATGCACCAACTGCGGCACCTTTGACACGCTCGCGCAGAACACCAGCCTCTTCCTCGAGGAAACCGGCGTGCAGGTGGCGATCAACGGCGGCTTCTACAGCGACAGCCTCGGGCCGACGGACCAACCGGTCGGCACGCCGGTGGAAGTGCGCGGGCTCTCGATCTCCAAGGGCACGCTGGTCTCGCCCGCCAATGATCCAACGCGCGCGGCGACGTTGATGTTCACCGCCGGCAACCAGCCGACCTTCCTGCCGAACAACGCCACGGGCCTTGACACCAACGGCATCTTCACGGCGATCTCCGGCGACCGCCCGTTGCTGACCAACGGCGTGATCGCCCAGGCGCCCGCTCCGAATGACCGCGATCCGCGCACGGCGCTCGGCGTCTCGGAGGACAAACATTATCTCTTCCTCATGACGGTGGACGGACGCCAGACCGGCTGGAGCGATGGCGCGGACTGGTACAGCACGGCCGACTGGTTGAAACGCTTTGGCGCCCATGAAGGCATCAATGTCGATGGCGGCGGCTCCACCACCATGTCGATGGCGGATTGCCAGGGCAAGGCCGTGCGCCTCAATCGCTCCAGCTTCGTCGCCGCCTACGGCCGCGAACGGAACATCGGCCACAACTTCGGCGTCTATGCCGCGCCGCTGCCGAGCGAGCTGAAGAACCTGATCATCAACCCCGGCGGCAGCACGGCGACGATTACGTGGGAGACGGATTTCGAGGCGACGACGCAGGTGGAATATGGCGCCACCGCCAGCTACGGCAGCAGCACGCCGCTGGATGAACGGCTCAAGCACAAACACGTCGTGACGATTGGCGGCCTCACCGCGGGATCGGACTACTTCTTCAACGCGATCTCGACGGGTGGCTCCGGCACCTACACGCAGGCCTGCCGGTTTACGACGCTCACGTCGTTGAGCCGCACGCCGCTCTTCGGGCTCAACCAGTCCTGGAAATACACCACCAACAATCTCGACGGCGTGAACTGGAAGACGGGGGCCTACAACGACTCGGCCTGGCTCGGTGAGGGACCGGGGTTGCTGTACGCCCTTGAAACCAGCACCAGTGTTGCTCCGCGAAACACGCAGATGCCGCCCGCCGCCGCTCCCTCGCCACGCACGTATTACTTCCGCACGCGTTTCAACTTCTCGGGCAGCAAGGACGGGGTGTCGCTGATGTTCTCAAACTACGTGGATGACGGCGCGGTGTTTTACCTCAACGGCGCGGAGGTTTACCGGCTGCGCATGCCCGCGGCGCCCGCCGCCATCCTCAACAGCACGTCCGCCACGGGCACGCCCTGCACCGGCACCGCGCAAGTCGGCGACGCCGCCACGTTCTGCCCCGACGTGTTCACGATCAGCGGGAATCTCCTCTCCGGCCTCGTGCAGGGCGAAAACGTCATCGCCGTGGAAGTCCACAATGCCACCGGCAACGATCTCGTCTTCGGCACCGCCCTGATCCAGCTCAGCACCGTGCAAACCGCGCCGCAGCTCAACATCTGGACCGAAGGAGATTTCACGTCGCTCTTCTGGAACGACAGCGGCTTCATCCTCCAGCAATCCTCCGACCTGGGGTCGCCCGCCAACTGGTTCGATTTCCCCGGCGCATCCGCCAGCCCGGTGACAATCACCAATACCACGAGCACCTATTTCCGGCTCAGGAACTGATTTCAGGAACAAGAACCATCAACGGACGGAACGCGCATGAAACAACGCACGACAAAGACAGCCTTCACCCTGATTGAGCTGCTGGTGGTCATCGCCATCATCGCCGTTCTCGCCGCGATGTTGTTGCCGGCGCTTTCCAACGCGAAGTCCAAGGCCATCACGGCGCAGTGCCTGAACAATGTGAACCAGTGCCTCAAGGGCCCCAGCATGTGGGCCGGCGACCATGACGGGAAGTATCCCTGGCAGGTTTCGTCCGCCATCGGCGGCACCTTGATGGATTACACCGATCCGGATTTTGTCTTCGTTGAATGGGTGGATCACTACCGGGTTCTCTCGAACGAACTGTCCACTCCCAAGATTCTCGTGTGCCCCGCCGACAAGGAACGGATCATCGCCGACAGCTGGCTGATGATGTCAGGTCTGGAAAATGTCAGCTACTTCGTCGGGCTCAGCGCGGAAGAGGTCAAGCCGCAATCCATTTTGACCGGCGACAGCAACATTCTCGGCGGCGGCGGCGGGCTTGACCCCTACTGGAACAACGCGGTGGGCAGCTCCATCGACGCGGTGTGGGAGAACAACATCCACAGGAGCCGCGGCAACATCGGCCTGTCCGATGGCAGCGCGCAGACCACCACCACGCCACAGCTGCGCGAGCAGATCAGCGCCACGCTCGGTGCCGGGGCGACCAACGTCGTCTTCTCCAAGCCCCAGGGCGTCCTTTGATTTTTTGCGGGTGGAATTTAGTGGGATGAATTCCACGGCGGCCGTCCGCACGGAACAAACAATACAACGGCGAGGCCGGTCCGACCGGTTTCGCAAGCCTCCGCTCGTATGCGGAATTGGAACCGTATGATGAAGTACCTGTTCGCATCCCCAGTCCTCGTCAGCCTTGGCCTGAGCCTCCTCTCGCCCGTCTTCGCCGCCGACATCGTCGTCACCCCTCAGGCCACGAACGCCCTCGTCCGGATCGAGGGCGATCCCGACAACGACTGGTTCATCCAGACGTCCACCAACCTCACCGACTGGACGACCGTGCCCAACCTCACGCCCGTCATCGCGGGCCGCACCAATTCGCCCACGCGCACCGTGCCGCGCGTCAACGGCCCCGCGCAGTTCTACCGGACCCTCAAGACCGGCGGCCTGTTCGATCCGTTGCTCTTCCGCACCGTCAGTCTCACCTTCACGCAGGCGAACTGGAACACCCTGCTCACGTCCGGGCGCATCACGGGCTCGAACGTTTACTGCTCCCAGCTCGCGCTCGACAACGGCGCCACCAACACCGCCGTTGGCGCGCGCTACAAGGGCAACACCTCGTTCAACATTGGCGGCAACAAGAAGTCGATCAACCTGGAGCTCGACTGGGTGAATCCTTCCGCCGACTTGATGACCTACAGCACCATCAACCTGAACAACGCCGCCGGCGACGAAACCATCCAGCGCGAATGCCTCTACTTCACCGTGATGAGCCGCTACTCGCCCTGCCCGAAGGCCGCCATGTCGCGCGTGAACATCAACGGCAACCTCTGGGGCGTTTACACCCTCGTGCAGCAGGAGAACGGGCAGCTCGTCAACGAATGGTTTCCGAGCAACAATGGCGACCGGTGGCGCACGCCGAATGCCGCGGGAGGTGGCGGCGGCGGTGGTGGCTTCTCCGGATCAAACTCCGCGCTCGCCTACCTCAACAGCACCAACATCGCCACCTACCGCACCTACTACGATCTGCGCACCACCAATTCCGCGACGGACGTCGCCTGGGGCCGCCTCGTCAACGCCATCCAGGTCCTGAACACCGCGCCCACCAACCAGCTCCGCGACAAGGTCGAGGACGTCCTGGGCGTGGACAGCTGGCTGTGGTTCCTCGGCATTGAAATTATCTTCGCAGACGACGACAGCTACTGGAACAAGGGCGCGGACTACAGCTTCTACTTCGAGCCCGAGAGCGGCCGCATTCATCCCGTGGAACACGACGGCAACGAAGCCTTCGTCGTGGGCGACGTTTCGCTTTCACCCCTCGTCGGCTACAACGCCACCGGCGGCAGCGCGAACCTCGGCAACCGTCCCCTGCTTCACCGCCTCCTGCGCGTCGATGAACTCCGCCAGCGCTACCTCGCGCACATGCGCACCGTGCTGGAGGAATCCTACCATCCCGCCGTGCTCACGCCGCTCATCAACCAGCTCCACGCCCTCAGCGTGAACACCATCATCGCGGACCCGAACAAGAACTTCACGATGGCCGCCTACACGAACGATCTGAACTCGTTGAGAACGTTCGTCACCAACCGCTACAACTTCCTCACCAACCACGCCGAGCTCCGCCCGCGCCAGCCCGTCATCGTGAGCGTGAACGATCCGGCGGTGGCTCCCACCGCGGGCGAAGCTCCCTTCGTCACCGCCCAGGTGCAGCCGGACGGCACCAACGGCATCGACTCCGTCTGGCTCTACCATCGCGGGAAATCCTACGGTCGCTTCGCCGTCGCGCAGATGTTCGATGACGGCGCACACGGCGACGGCGCGGCGGGCGACGGCCTCTTCGGCGGCGCCACCACCAATTACCCGGCCGGCACCAGGGTCCGCTACTACATCGAGGCACGCTCCGCGAACGCCGCCAAAGCCGCGCGCTTCTCGCCGGCCCGCGCCGAGCAGGACACCTACAGCTACCGCGTCGCCGTCACCACCGCGAGCCATTCGCCCGTCGTCATCAACGAAATCATGGCCTCGAATTCCAGCACGCTCGCGGACCCGCAGGGTGAATTCGACGACTGGATCGAACTCCGCAATCTCACCGATCAGGAAGTGGACCTCACTGGCCGTTACCTCAGCGACGAGCCGAACAACCCGCGCAAATGGGCCTTCTCCGCCGGCACGAAGATTCCCGCCGACGGTTACCTGATCATCTGGTGCGACGAAGACGGCTCAGCCACGCCCGGCCTCCACGCCAGCTTCAAGCTCTCCGCCGGCGGCGAAACCGTCTTCCTCACCGACACCGACGCGAACCAGAACGCCATCCTCGACAGCGTCACCTTCGGCGCGCTGGAAACCGATCACTCCTACGGCCGCACCGCCGAAAACGCGGATGTTTGGATCGTCCAAACCGCCAGCCCGGGCGCGGCCAACCAGCAATAAGACATCACAAACCGATGCAGTTCGGGCTTGTCCCCAGTTCCAGGAACGCGTCTTGCGAATGCGCGGGACATGGCCGACTGTTCGGCCCGGCACAGGAGCCCGGCTCCTGTCACCGCGATACTGAACTGCATTGTTTTGTCGTATGAGCTTTCGTATGAGCTTGTTTGAAGATCAATCCCGGCGGCGGTTTGTGAAGACCTTTGCGGCCGGCACCGTATTTGCCACTCTTCTCGGCAAGCCCTGGCGCAAAACATTCCTGGCAGAGGCCAGTCCGGTTGCCGCCGGTGGAAACTTTGGCCTTCTCGAACTCAAGCTGAGCGATTACCCGAGCCTGCTGGAGGAGTTCAATTCCGTACGGATCGGAGTCAACGGCCTGGAAGAGGATGGCGTCACCCCGGCCGGCTTTTTTTATCCCATCATCGTGAGCCGGGGGCTGGGCAACCAGTTTTACGCGCTGGACGCCGGATGCACCCACGCCGGGTGCGTGGTTCCGCCATACGACAATTTCGAGGAGGCCATTCTCTGTCCCTGCCACGGCTCGGCTTACGCCATTGATGGAACGGTGCTG
>JBDHQG010000235.1:0-6660 GCA_039806925.1 Limisphaerales bacterium | reverse complement strand
TCACCGAGCGACAGCGTCACGTTGGCCGCACCCACTCGAATCACCGCCGCGTCGTCTGGGGTTCCGAGCACGCCGTCCACGCCTTCACCCGTCGCCTGCTCAAACGCAAAGTCGCCACTCAAGGTCTGACCGAAGATCACCAACCGCGCACCCGTCGCTTCCATGCGCACATACGGGCCGGCGGGCAGATTGAGCGACACGCTTACTCCAGCGACGGTCAACTGCTCGACCACCGCCGCGCGAGTGTTGTTCACCGCCACACTGAAACGTCCGCTGAACGAAGCCCCGCCCGCGATGCTGCCAATCTGGACCGTGCCGGAGACGCGGCCCGCGATGCCTGCCGCCGTCAGCAGCAGCGCGCCTTCGCCTTCAGTGAGTGAAACGATCTCCGTGGAACCGGCGAACAGGTGGAGCTCCACCTCGGTCGCGACGAGGCGAATGATCTTTGTCCCGGTCGCCACAGAGGTCACTTGTTCGAGAGCAAAGTTGCCTGAGAGCGACTGGTCGCCAATGGTCAGCGTCGCCGGGGTCAACTCATCGATCTCCGTCACCGACAGCCGCAGATACGGACCCGCCGGCAAGTCGAGCGTCACCGTCTCGGAGCCCACCGCCAGCACCGAGTTTTGCGCCACGCCAGTCGTGTTAATCGCCACGCCGAGCGTTCCGTCGAAGTCCACGCCGGGGATGTTGGTATCCACCACGCCGGTCAACTCACCCGCCAGCCCAGCGCTGCTGTAGATCAGCGAGCCGCGCGCGTTCGTCACGCTGATGAGCGCCGTCGTGCCGTCGCCCAGCGCCAGGCTGACACCCGTGGCCGCCACACGCACCGTCCCGGCGGACGCGCCGCTGCTGACCTTGTCGAACGCGAAATTGCCGCGCAACGTCTGGCCGAGAACGCTAAGCTCCACGTTGAGCGCTTGGAAGCTGGTCACTAAATCCGTCGTCGCAAACTCAATCTCCACCGGAGCCACGCTGCTGTTCGGAATCTCAATGGTTTCATCCACCACCGCGCCGGAGTTGTTGACGCGCACGGAGGCAGTGCCGGTGATGACTACGCCGTTGACGCCAAGCAACCGGACGGTGCCCGTCGCCACCAGCGCGAACGTGCCGTTGGCGAACTTGATCAGACCCACGCGCGCATCGGACAGCATCACGCCAGTCGCCAGCGGATTGATGTCGCCGTTCTCGAGCCGCGCCGGGCCCTGGCCGAGGAAGATGGTGATGTTCGTACCGCCGAAGACGCTGCGACCCGCCTGCTGGGTGAAGCTGACGCTGCCCTCGATGGTGACGAAGTTGGCGATGTTCAGCGACAGGCTCTCGGCGAAGAAGGCGAAGCCGCTGACCTCGTCCGCGCCAAACTTCACGAGAATCGAACGACCATTGATCCCCACGGTCTCGTCGATGGCCAGGCCGGTGGTGTTCACGCGGAAGCCCGCGCGTCCCCCGACACTCACGCCGCCCGCGCCGACGGCGATTTCACCGCTGAGCATGCCCGCGAGGCCCTGCGGCAGGATGACAAACGCGCCTTCCGCGTTGCGCAGGCCGTTGCCGGAAACGGTCAGGCTGACGTTCGCCACGCCGAGGCGGGTGACCTTGGTGCCGTCATTGCGCGTGGCCTGCTCAAACAGGAAGTCGCCATGCAGCGTCGCGCTGCTGACGATCACGTCCGTATCGAAGGCCGTGATCTGTAGATAGGGACCGGCGGGCAGTTCGAGTTCAATCGTGCTCGTGCCCACAGCGAACGTCTCGCTGACGGGCGAAGCGGTGGTGTTGATGCGAATGCCGAGCGTGCTGGCAATCGTCACGCCCGTAATCGCCGACGAGGCCAGGTGCGCCGAAAGCTCGCCCGCGATGCCCTGCGGCGTGAGGAGGAAGGCGCCCGCGCCCTGATCCACGGAGAGCACCGTGGTGGAACCGCTCGTCAGCGAAAGCGTCGCCGCGCTCATCGCGAGGCGCACCACCTTCTGTCCGTCCGCCGTCGTGGATTGATCCACGGTGAAGTTACCGCGCAGGGTCTGACCAAAGGCATTCAGCGAGACATCCGTTCCCTTCACACGCACGAACTGGCCCGCCGCCAGCGTGAGCGTTCCCGAGGAGAACGTCTCGTTCACCGCCACGCCGGTGTTGTTGACCTCCACGGTAAACGTTCCGCCGAAGGTGACGCCCGGGATGTTCACGCCCACCGTGCCGGTGAAGGAACCCGCGATACCGTTCGCCCCCAGAACGAAATACGCCGTCGCGCCGGAAACGGTGAACAGGTCATTGGTGCCGTCGCCCAACGCCAGCGAAGCATTGCTAACGGCGATGCGCGTGACCGTGTGCGGCGAAGCGCCGGTCGTCGTGACGCGCTCCACTTCGAAGTCACCACGCAGCGTCTGACCGAGAATCGTCGCCTCAACGTTCTCGCCCGCCACGCGCAGGTAGCGTCCGGCTGGCAGCGCCAGCCCAACCGTTTCGCCGCCCACGAGGAACGTTTCGTCGATGGCGTTGGGCGTGTCGTTGATTTGCAGTGTCAGATCGCCCGCGAGCGAAATGCCCGGCACCAACATCGCCACGCTTCCACTCAACTCACCGGCCAGGCCGCGTTGACCCACCACCGCGCCGCCACGAATCAGGAAAGAGCCACGGCCATTCGTCAGCGAAAGGAGCGGCTGACTGCCATCGGTGATTTGCAACGCAACATTGCTCGCCGCCACGCGCACCACATCACCGCCGCCTTGGAGCGTGACTTTCTCAAACGCGAAATTGCCGCTCAACGTCTGGTTGAGCACCGACAACTGCACGCCGTTGCCCTCGACGCGGAAATACGGACCCGCCGGCAGTTCGAGCGTCACCGCCTGGCCGCCCACCGTGAAGGTCTCGTTGACGATGGCGCTGGTGAGATTGATGGCGACGCCGAAGTTCCCAGTGAAAGTCGCACCCGGCACGCCGCTGAGATCTACATTGCCGCTCAGACGCCCCGCCGCGCCCGCGGCGCTCAGCACGAAGCTGCCGCTCGCGTTCGTGACCACAACGAAGTCCGTCGTGCCATCGCCGAAGCGCAGGGAAACATCCGCCGCCGCCAGGCGCAGCACGCGGCGACCGTCGGCTTCCTGGAGGAACTCGATGGAGAAGTCGCCGCTGATTTGCTGGCCGAGAATGTCGAGGTCGATATCATCAGCTTCGAGACGGAAGAACGGTCCGGCCGGAAGATCGATGCCCGCGATGGGGTTGAGGTCGAGGCCGGGAAGTTCGAGCGAACCCGACAGGCTGCCGAAGAGTGAACCGACGTTGAAGCCGTTCAGGCCCGAGATGCTCAACGAACCGAGTCCCGGCACGTCGTCCACCAGACGCAGGCCGCTGAAGGAAATCGTGGCGATGTCAAACCCTGCGGCGAGGTTAATCTTGTCGAGCAAGTCCTGGATGGTGAGCGCACCGGAGAGATCGACATTGAACGAAGGTCCACTCGGGCGGGTGATGCTCAGATGCGGGCCGACACCCGGGATCGTGAGGCCCACGCCACCAAACAAATCGCTGAGAGAGAGGTTCGGCACCAATGAGCTGAGATCCAAATCATCCAGCACCGGTGCGCCGAGGCTGTTCAGGTTGAGCGTGAAGAAGCGGCTGAACTGGAGGCCCGGCACATTCACGTTCACCGTGCCCTCGACTTCGCCCGCGATGCCGCCCGCGCTGATCACCAGCGCGCCACTGCCGCCGGTCAGCGAAACGAAATCCGTCGTGCCATCCCCGAACGTCAGAGTGACATTGCTCGCCGCGATGGTGACGGTCGGCACGCCGTTCGCGTCCGTCGATTTGCCAAAGGAGAAATCGCCCGCCAGCGTCTGGCCGAAAACCGTGAGGCGGAAGCCGCGCGCTTCAAAGCTGGTCACCGTGGCGGTGGTATCGAAGCGCACATCCACCTCGTGGCTGGTGTTCGGAATGGACAGGGTCTCGTCCACTATCTGGCCGGAGTTGTTCACCCGCACCAGGGCTGTGCCCACCGCCGTGACGCCCTCCACGCCGAGCACCTGCACCGTGCCGGTCGCCACCAGCGCATAAGTATATGGAGCGGCGTTGCCGAAACGAATGAGGCCAACGCTGGCATCCTTGAGCAGAACGCCGACAGCAACCGGGTTCAGCTCGCCGTTTTGCAAACGCGCCGGTCCTTGGCCGATGAAGATTTCCAAACCTTCGCCGGCAAAGACCGTTTTGCCGTTCACGGTGGTGAAGCTGATGTTGCCTTCAATGGTGACGAAGTTCGCGATGTTCAACGCGAGATCCTCGGCGAAGAATTGGAAGATGTCCGTCTCGCCCTCGCCAAACTGAACGCGAATGGTGCGCCCATCGATTTCGATGCTTTCATCAATGGCAGAACCGGTGTTGTTGATGCGAAAGCCCGCCCGACCGCTCAAGCTCACGCCGCCCACCGCGGCCGCCGCGGCTCCGCTCATCACGCCAGCCACGCCCGAAGCGCGGACCACGAAGAAGCCTTCCGCGGCCGTGACACCGAACGTGTCCGCGCCGCTGCCGACCGAGACGGCCACGTCACTAAAGGCAATGCGCGTGACCTTGGAGGAATCCGGCAGCGTCGTCTGATCGAAGACGAAATCACCGACGAGACTGTTCCCTTCAATGGTGGCGGTGAAGTCCGTCGCGCTGATGCGAAGGAACGGACCCGCTGGCACCGTGAGCGTGGCCAAACCGCCGGTACCGACACGGAAGGTTTCATTCACGGCCGCCGACCGGGTGTTCAGTCGCAGGCCCACCGTCGCGCTCACGCCGCTGTTGCCGGGGAAGGTCACGGTGGCCGTGACATCAAAGCTCGCCGCGATGCCGAGCGCGTCGATGAGCAGCGCACCGGAGCCGTTCGTGACATCGACGAGGGTGGTCGCGCCGTTTTGGATTTGGAGGGTGACACCGGTCACTCCGACGCGCACCACGGATTCGTTATCCGCGGTGGTGTTGAAGTTGCCGTCGGGGCCGGGCGTCGTGGCTTGTTCGACAGTGAAGGTGCCGCCCAGCGTCTGGCCGAAGACCACGACCGTCAGTCCGCTGCCGGTCGCGCGGACGAAGCGATTGGTCGGACTGGTCGTATCCACTTCCACCGTCAGCGTACCGCCCATCGTCACGCCGGGGATGTTCGCCGTCACCGTTGCCGAAACGGTTCCGTCGATGCCAGCATCGTTGAGGGTGAAACTCGCCGCCCCTTGACTGACCGTGATGAGGTCGGTGGCGCCATCTCCGAAGACGAGCGAGAAGTCATCCACCGTGAAGCTCACGGTGCCGCCCGATTGCTCGAAGGTGAAATCACCGCTCAAGCGCTGCCCGAGCACGTCGAGGCTGACGCCCGTTCCCGTCACCCGCACATAATCGCCTGCGTCGAGCACCAGCGCAGTTTCCACGCCGCCGACCGTGAAGGTCTCGTTCACTGGATTGCCGGTGGTGTTCAGTTCCACACCCAGCGTGGCGTCGAAGTCCACTCCCGGAACCGTCAGAGCAACCGAACCAGACAAACGACCAGCAAGACCATCGGTGCTGATGACGAAGCTGCCCGCACCATCGGTCAACGCCAGGACATCACTGCCGCCTCCCGAGAACCGGAGCGTGACATCGCTCGCCGCCACGCGAATGACCGAACCGCCGCCGCTCGCCTCGGCTTTCTCAAAGGCGAAGTTGCCGAAGAGCGTTTGACCAAGGACCGTGATATCCACTCCGTCCGCCGCGAGGCGAATGTAGGGGCCAGCCGGGAGTTCCAACGTGCCGCCGGGGAAGGATTCGTTGACCGCGACGTTGGTGGTGTTGACCGCAAGTTCAAAGCCGCTACCGAAGTTGAAATCCGCCGAAGCCGGGACGGCGATGGTTCCGCCCACGCGACCCGCCACACCGGCGTTGGTCAAGAGAAGCTGGCCACTGCCCGCGGTGAGGGTGACCAATCCGCCGCCCAGGTCCACTTCCACGTCGGAGGCCGAGACTTTGACGACCTGCTCGCCGTCGGTGGTCAGGACGCGTTCCAACGTGAAGTCGCCGACCACGACTTGATCCAGCACCGTCAGCGTCGCGTTGGTGGCGGACACCGTGAGGGTCTGGTTACCCCCGGAGCTGGCGAACGCGACATCGAATTGCGTGCTGAACGAGACGTTCGGAATGTTGATATCGAGATCACCGGTCAGTTCGCCGGTCGCGCCGGTCGCGGTGAGTTCCAAGGTACCGGCGGCATCGGTCACACTCGCAATCGCCGGCGTGCCGCCGAGCAGGAGATTCACATTCGCAACCGTGATGCGAACCAGCGACGTGGGTGTCGTCACTTCCTCGAAGCTGAAGTCGCCGCTGAGACTCTGGCCGCCGACCGCGAGCTGGACATTCGTTCCACCAAAGCGAGAGACGCCCGCGCCGAGCAACAGGCGGCGGGTTTGGTTGCCGACGGTCAGCACGCGATCCACGGAACCGGCCGTGGTGTTCTTTTGCGCGCTGAAGCTGCCGCTGAAGGCGAGTCCCGCCGCGCTGACGCCAAACAGTTCCACGGTGCCGCTGGCGTCGAAGGCGTATTCGTTGGCCGTGTCGCTTGCGTTGCGACGAACGAGCAGCAGGAAGTTGCCGTTGACAAGACGCACACCCGCCGTGCCACCGACCGATACTTGGACCGCCGTCGCGCCGACCAGCACTTCGGTGAAATCGTCCGCC